>NZ_JBIWAF010000005.1:208612-292534 GCF_044759925.1 Pseudomonas sp. NPDC099000 | reverse complement strand
AACGAGTAGCGCCCCGTCAGTTCAGGTAAGGGGACCAGGACGGATCTCAGACTTAGACTTGAGAGGTAGGAAGCGGGAGCCTCACGCGACCATTAATGGAAACGAGCATCAAGACTCCCCGGCCCTGCTGGCGGGTGGCGTAGATTACCATGGTGCCGTTGGGCGCAACAGTAGGCGACTCGTCCAGAGTGCTATCAGTGAGGATCTTTACACTACCGCGCTGCAAATCCTGGGCCGCCACCTTGAAATTAGTGAAGCCATCCTGGCGGTGAATCATCACCAGGGTCTTTTCATCAGCCGAAAGTTTAGGGTTGGCGTTGTAGTTACCAATAAAGGTCACACGTTCCGCACCGCCACCACCGACGCTGGTTTTGTAGATCTGTGGCTTGCCGCCACGGTCGGAGGTGAAGTAGATGGTCGAACCATCCTTACCCCAGAACGGTTCGGTGTTGATGCCGGGACCATTGGTGACGCGAGTGATCTGACGCGAACCCAGGTTCATCACGTAGATGTCCGGGTTACCGTCTTTCGACAGTACGAATGCCAGGCGATTGCCATCCGGCGACCAGGCTGGCGCGCCATTGAGGCCTTCGAAGTTGGTGATCTGCTCACGGCGACCGGTGTCGATGTTCTGCATGAAGATACGCGGACGCTTCTGCTCGAACGACACATAAGCGATGCGCTTGCCGTCCGGTGCGAAACGCGGCGACAGGATCGGCTCGCGCGATTGCAGCAGAGTCACGGCGCGGGCACCGTCATAGTCCGAGCGTTGCAGCGTGTAGCGCGTGTTCTTCTCGGAGAAACGTTCGGCCGTCACGTACAGCAGGCGAGTCGAGAACGCACCTTTGATACCGGTGAGTTTTTCGAACGACTGGTCCGCAATGTAGTGCGACATGTCACGCAGTTGATCGACGCTGCCCGACACGCTGCCGGTCAGCACTTGCTGTTCGGTGGCGACGTTGAACAGAGCGTATTGAACCTGCAGGCGACCGCCTGCTGGAACGATGCTGCCGACCATAATGTACTGAGCGTTGATCGCCTTCCAGTCACGGAAAATGATTTCGCTGGCCTGGCTCGGCTGACTGATCATGTTCTGTTTTGGAATCGGCGCGTAGTAACCCGAGTTGCGCAGGTCGTTGCCGATGATCTCGGCCATGTCATCCGGCAGCACGGTGCCGCCCTGGAAACCGAATGGCACTACGGCAATTGGAGTTGCCTGGGAGCTACCACTGCTGACCAGGATATTTTTTTCATCTGCTGTGGCCAGTCCTGCAAAGCAGAACATGACGACAAGCAGTCCTCGAAGAAGGTTTCTCACAAGGCTAGATCCTCAGGTGTGAATGTCATCTTGAATGAACGATAGGGTGCGAAATCAGCTGGCTTCAGACCCTGCATTTCGGTCAATCGACCAATATTTTTTACCGCCGCTACCGCTGAACTGTCGAACGGTACATCACCGCTGGACTTGGCAACCGATACGCCGGAGATTGTTCCGTCAGGCAGCATGTTGATTTGCAGGATCACCTTCATACCCTTACGGGCCGACGGTGGCTGCGCCCAACCTTCAGAAGCACGGGAGCGAATCAAGTCGTCGAAGTTACCCGCGACTTCATCACCCTGTTCATCCGCCAAGGCCTGCTGACGCTCCGTCGTGTCGGAAAGCAAATCGGCCAGAGCCTGAGCTTTTTTCTCATCGACGGATTTACGCGCCGCTTCCTGCGATTTTTTCTTCGCAGCATCGGCAGCAGCTTTCTTCTTCGCATCTTCGGCGACTTTCTTCTTCGCCTCTTCAGCTTCAGATTTCTTCTTGGCGTCTTCCGCGGCTTTCTTCTTCGCGTCTTCGACAATCTTTTTCTTGGCTTCTTCAGCGGCCGTTTTCTTGGCCTCTTCTTCAGCCGCTTTCTTGGCTTCTTCTTCAGATTTCTTCTTGGCTATATCAGCCAATTGTTTCTCTTCGGCCTTTTTGGCTTCGGCGGTCTTTTTCGCTTCATCGGCTTTCTTGGCTTCATCAGCCTTTTTTGCCTCTTCCGCTTTTTTAGTCTCGTCGGCCTTCTTGGATTCTTCGGCTTTTTGAGCCGCATCTTCCTTCTTTTGTTCCGCGGCCTTGATCGCTTCCTGTTCGATCTTTTTCTGTTCCATCTGCTCGACTTCGGTCTGACGCGCGGCAGATTTCTTCGCCTCACCCGCAATCTTCTGATTGGTCTGGGTGGTCGCCTGACTTTTCGATTTCAGCTGGTACAAGGTCGCCTGGACAATCGGCTTGGCCGGCGGCAGCTCCGGTGTGAAGGCGAAACTGACGAACAGCATGCCGAACACCAGCACGTGCAAGACAATCGCCAGGACACTAGGCCAGAAGTAGCTTTCCGAGGCGGACGGCTCTCGCATTTGCTGCATCAGGGTGCCTCGGTAATCAAGCCAACATTACCGACCCCGGCTTTCTGCAACCCGCCCATGGCGCCCATCACGGAGCCGTAATCGACGGTCTTGTCGCCGCGGATGAACACCTGGGTGCGCTTGCCATTACCGATGCCGGCGTTGATGATTTTGGTCACCGCGTCAGTCATCTGCGGCAAGGTCATGGCCTTGTCCTGTTGCTTTTCAGTGTCGACTTCGCTGCCAAGGTTCCAGTAGTAGGTCTTGTCAGCCTTGATCGAAATGGTCAGGACCTGAGTGTTGTTGTCCTGCGGCAAGGCTTCGCTGGAAACCTTGGGCAGATCAACTTTCACGCCCTGATTGAGCATCGGAGCGGTCACCATGAAGATGACCAGCAGCACCAGCATCACGTCGATGTAAGGCACCACGTTCATCTCGGCAACCGGCTTGCGCTTTTTGCGAGCTCGAGCGATTAAAGCCATTGGAAATTACCTGCTTATTCTTCGCTGGTGTGCACTTTGCGGTGCAGGATCGCCTGGAATTCATCGGCGAAGGTGTAGTAACGGCCCAGCAGGGTTTCACTGCGAGCAGCAAAACGGTTGTAGGCGATAACGGCCGGGATGGCGGCGAACAGGCCGATCGCGGTAGCAATCAGTGCTTCGGCAATACCCGGAGCCACGGTGGCCAGGGTCGCTTGCTGGGCAGTGGCCAGGCCACGGAAAGAGTTCATGATCCCCCAGACCGTACCGAACAGACCGATGTAAGGGCTGACGGAACCGACGGTGGCGAGGAACGGCAGGCTCTGTTCGAGCTTTTCTTCTTCGCGGGAAATGGCGACGCGCATGGCACGGGCCACGCCTTCCATGACCGCTTCCGGGTCAACGCCTGGCTGCTGGCGCAGACGGGAGAATTCCTTGAAACCGGCACGGAAGATCTGCTCGACGCCCGAATCCGGGTCTGGGTTGCTGCCGGCCTGACGGTAGAGTTTGGACAGGTCGATGCCGGACCAGAAGCGCTCTTCAAAGCTCTCCAGGGCACGTCGACCGGCACGCAGCAGGTTGCTGCGCTGAAAGATCATGATCCATGAGGTCACCGATGCGGCTACCAGGATCAGCATTACCAGTTGCACCACGATACTGGCATTGCTGACCAGGCTCCACATGGAGGAATGGTCGACGACGTTAGCTTCCACGCTTTATCTCCTGCTTTGAGTGTGTACCCGCGCCGCTCACGTCGGCAAAGGCCGCACGTAGAGCTTCGGGAATGGCCCGGGGTTTTAAACTTTCAGTGCGCACACAGGCCACCAGAAACTGCCCTTCACAGAGCAGCACATTATCCGTGGCTCGCCTGACCTGCTGTTTGAAGCGCAGGCTGACACGGTTCAATTCGATTACTTCAGCGCTTACCAGAAGCTCGTCGTCCAGTCGCGCCGGCGCGTGGTAACGCGCTTCGCTGGAATGCACGACAAACAACAGGTCCTCTCCTGCCAGCTGGGACTGGGCAAAGCCCAGATCCCGGAGCCGCTCGGTTCGAGCCCGTTCCATAAACTTGAGGTAATTGACGTAATACACGATGCCGCCCGCATCGGTGTCCTCGTAATAAACGCGACAACGAAGTGCGAAAGGCTCAAGCCCGTTTTGCGCGCGCATACTCTAGTGCTTACTCCTCAGGTTGCCAATCCGGCCAGGCAACTGTTTTTCATTGATTCGCGGCTTTCTGGCAAAAGCACGGTCCTAGGACCGCGCAAATCCCGAAAAAATCAGCCCGCAAAGGTGACTAATCGTCTACGGCATCAAGGAACTCGTCTACCACGGGCATCTCGCCCAATCGTGACGGAATGTTTAAACCGAAGTGCAGATACGCGTGCCGGGTGACCACTCGCCCCCGCGGCGTGCGCATGATGTAGCCCTGCTGGATCAGATACGGCTCCAGCACATCTTCAATGGTGTGACGCTCTTCGCTGATCGCAGCGGCCAGACTGTCCACCCCTACCGGCCCACCGTCGAACTTCTCGATCATGGTCAACAGCAGACGCCGGTCCTGGTGATCGAAGCCACGCTCATCGACATCCAGCAGGTTCAAGGCCAGGTCGGCGATCGGTTTGGTGATGTGGCCCTTGGCACGCACTTCGGCGAAATCCCGAACCCGGCGCAACAAGCGGTTGGCGATCCGCGGGGTTCCACGGGCGCGACGGGCGATCTCAAAGGCGCCCTCCGGGTCCAGCGGCAAGCCGAGGATGTTCGCCGAACGGCTGACAATCGTCGCCAGGTCGGCGGTGTTGTAGAACTCCAGGCGCTGGACGATCCCGAACCGGTCGCGCAACGGGTTGGTCAGCATGCCGGCACGGGTCGTCGCACCCACCAGGGTAAAAGGCGGCAGATCCAGCTTGATCGAGCGCGCGGCCGGCCCTTCCCCAATCATGATGTCGAGCTGGAAATCTTCCATGGCCGGGTACAGCACTTCTTCGACGATCGGTGAGAGCCGGTGAATTTCGTCGATAAACAGCACGTCGTGCGGCTCAAGGTTGGTCAACAGCGCCGCCAGATCACCCGGTCGCTCAAGCACGGGACCCGAAGTGCTCTTGATCGACACGCCCATTTCCTGGGCAATGATGTTGGCCAGGGTGGTTTTACCCAGACCCGGCGGGCCGAAAATCAGCGTGTGGTCCAGGGACTCGTTACGCCCGCGTGCGGCCTGGATGAACAACTCCATTTGCTCGCGAACGGTCGGCTGGCCAATGTACTCGGCCAGGCTGACAGGGCGAATCGCCCGGTCCTGGACTTCCTCGCGGTCGCGAGGGCCAGGCGTGGCGGTAATCAGACGATCAGCTTCAATCACTTAGATCATTCCCTTCAGGGCACGACGAATCATGTCTTCACTGCTCAAACCTTTCTCCTTGATCGCGGAAATCGCCTTGCTGGCTTCCTGCGGCTTGTAGCCCAGGGAGATCAGCGCGCTGACGGCGTCATTTTCGGCGGTAGCGACCGGGGCCGGCGCATCTGGCCCACCCGGCTGGTTTGGCACCAGGGCAAACATCGCCGGTACGGTTTCCCACGCCTTGAAGCGATCCTTGAGCTCCACCAGCAAACGCTCTGCAGTCTTCTTGCCTACGCCCGGCACCTTGGTCAGCGCCGAGGTGTCCTGGGACTGCACGCAACGGACCAGCTCATCCACTTCCAGGCTCGACATCAACGCCAGGGCCAATTTTGGCCCTACACCATTGAGACGGATCAACTCGCGAAAAAAGTCTCGCTCACGCTTGCCGAAGAAGCCATAGAGTAACTGCGCGTCTTCGCGTACGACCAAATGGGTGTGCAAGGTCAGCGGTTCACCGACCGACGGCAAGCGATACAGCGTGGTCATGGGCACTTCCAGCTCATACCCCAGACCGTTTACATCCAGAATCAGGTGCGGCGGCTGTTTCTCAGCCAGTGTGCCGCGCAAGCGTCCAATCACGTTTCAGATCCTTGAGCGTTGGCCAGATCAACGACTGGCGACTGACAGAACAAGGGTTTTGCGCCGACAACACAGGCGCAAAACCCTCATTCCCTAAAAATGACTGCTGATGCTATCAGAGACGCAGGCGCCCGCCACGACTGCGTGCCGTTCCCAGGCCATGGGGTAACAGGCTGGAACGGGTATGAGCATGGCAAATGGCAATGGCCAGGGCATCCGAAGCATCGATTTGTGGCTTGCTGGTCAACTTCAGCATGTGCATGACCATCATCTGCACTTGCTCTTTATTGGCGGCACCGGTGCCGGTCACCGCTTGCTTGACCTGGGTCGCGGTGTACTCGGCGATTTCCAGGCTTTCTTCGGCACCCGCCACGATCGCAGCGCCCCGGGCCTGACCGAGTTTGAGAGCAGAGTCGGCATTGCGCGCCATAAAGACTTTTTCAATGCCCATGGTCACCGGGCCGTAGGTCTGGATGACTTCACGCACACCGCGATAGACGATTTGCAGACGCTCATGCAACTCGCCGGACCCGGTGCGAATGCAGCCCGACGCCACATACACGCAGCCACGCCCGGTATCACGTACCACGCCATAACCGGTGATGCGCGAACCGGGGTCGATACCAAGAATTAAAGTCATAACGCCTGCGGGTTTGGTAAGAGCACGATATTCAATACAGCGAATAACAAATGTGGGAGCTGGCTTGTCGGGTCGCCGCATCGCTGCGATGACGGTGTGTCAGGCGACATCATTGTTTGATGTGCCCAAGCCATCGCAGCGATGCGGCGACCCGACAAGCCAGCTCCCACTTGGATCTTACTCGCCCTTAACCCAGCTGTGCGGCCACCGACTCCGGAATGTCCGCGTTGGAGTAGACGTTCTGCACGTCATCCAGGTCTTCAAGCATGTCGATCAGCTTGAGCACCTTTTCGGCGCCTTCCAGGTCCAGTTCGGCGCTGGTGGTCGGCAGCATCACGATTTCCGCGTCATCGCCTTTGAAACCCGCCGCTTCCAGCGCGTTCCGCACGGCGTAGAAGCCGGCGAACGAGGTGAACACGTCAATCGAACCGTCTTCATGGGTGACCACGTCATCGGCGTCGGCTTCCATGGCTGCTTCCATCAGCGCGTCTTCATCAATACCCGGCGCGAAGGAAATCTGTCCCTTGCGCTCAAACAGATAGGCCACCGAACCGTCAGTCCCCAGGTTGCCGCCGCACTTGCTGAACGCATGGCGAACAGCAGCTGCGGTGCGGTTACGGTTGTCGGTCATGCACTCGACCATCACCGCCACGCCACCCGGGCCGTAGCCTTCGTAGCTCAGTTCGACCATGTCGTCGGTATCGGCCGCACCGGCACCGCGGGCGACTGCGCGATCAATGATGTCGCGGCTCATGTTCGCACCAAGCGCCTTGTCCAGCGCCAGGCGCAGGCGCGGGTTGGAACCCGGATCACCGCCACCCTGACGGGCCGCAACGGTCAGCTCACGAATCCACTTGGTGAAAATCTTGCCCTTCTTGGCATCCTGACGTTCTTTGCGGTGCTTGATGTTCGCCCACTTGGAATGACCCGCCATATCTCGCTCCGAATTTCTCTTTGAAACATCGCCCGCCGCGCACGCTGTGTCGGCCAGCAACAAAAAAATCTCGACCTATAAAAAAGGCGCATCCCATAAGGATGCGCCTTCAGGGTCAGCCTTACTCAGCCTTTGGCGTTTCGCGCAGACGAATGTGCAATTCGCGCAATGCCTTGGCATCTACAGCACCCGGTGCCTGAGTCATTACGTCAGCCGCGCTCTGGGTTTTCGGGAAAGCGATCACTTCACGAATCGACTGGGCGCCGGTCATCAGCATGACCAGACGGTCCAGGCCGAAGGCCAGGCCACCGTGTGGCGGCGCGCCGTATTTCAGGGCGTCGAGCAGGAAGCCGAACTTCTCTTCCTGTTCCGCTTCATTGATACCCAACAGGCGGAACACCGTCTGCTGCATTTCCTTACGGTGGATACGGATCGAACCGCCACCCAGCTCGGTGCCGTTCAGAACCATGTCGTAGGCACGGGACAGAGCGGTCGCCGGGTTGGCTTCCAGTTCTTCCGGGGTGCACTTCGGCGCGGTGAACGGGTGGTGCAAGGCGGTGAAGCTGCCGTCGTCGTTCTCTTCGAACATCGGGAAATCGACAACCCACATCGGCGCCCACTTGCAGGTCAGCAAGTCCAGGTCGTTGCCAACCTTGATCCGCAGCGCGCCCAGGGCTTCGCTGACGATCTTGGCTTTGTCGGCGCCGAAGAACACGATGTCGCCATCGACCGCGCCAACACGATCGAGGATCACATTGAGGTTGGCTTCAGGGATATTTTTGACAATAGGCGATTGCAGCCCCTCGACGCCCTTCGCGCGCTCGTTGACCTTGATGTACGCCAGGCCCTTGGCACCATAAATGCCGACGAACTTGGTGTAGTCGTCGATCTGCTTGCGCGGCATGCTCGCCGCGCCGGGCACGCGCAAGGCGGCAACACGGCATTTCGGATCGTTGGCAGGACCGCTGAAGACCTTGAAGTCGACTTCTTTCAGCTGGTCGGCAACGTCCACCAGTTCCAGCGGGTTACGCAGGTCCGGCTTGTCGGAACCGTAGCGACGCATGGCTTCTTCGAAGGTCATGTGCGGGAAATCGCCGAATTCCAGGTCCAGCACTTCCTTGAACAGGTTGCGGATCATGCCTTCGGTGAGGCCCATGATGTCTTTTTCATCGAGGAAGCTGGTTTCGATGTCGATCTGGGTGAATTCAGGCTGACGGTCGGCACGCAGGTCTTCGTCGCGGAAGCATTTGGCGATCTGGTAGTAGCGGTCGAAGCCGGCCACCATCAGCAATTGCTTGAACAGCTGCGGCGATTGCGGCAGGGCGAAGAACGAACCGGCGTGAGTACGGCTCGGCACCAGATAATCACGTGCGCCTTCAGGGGTAGCACGGGTCAGGATCGGCGTCTCGACGTCGAGGAAGCCGTTTTCGTCCAGATAGCGGCGGATGCTGGTGGTCATGCGCGAACGCAGACGCAGCTTCTCGGCCATTTCCGGACGACGCAGGTCAAGGAAGCGATAACGCAGGCGGGTTTCTTCACCGACGTCGGAGAACTCGTTCAGCGGGAACGGCGGGGTTTCCGACTCGTTCAACACTTCCAGCTCGTAGCCCAGGACTTCGATCATGCCCGACGCCATGTTGGCGTTGGTGGCACCGGCCGGACGCAGGCGAACCTTGCCGGTGATCTTCACGACGTATTCACTGCGCACGCGATCGGCGGCGGCGAAGCTCTCGGCGCGGTCCGGATCGAACACCACCTGGGCCAGACCGTCACGATCACGGATATCGAGGAAAATCACCCCACCGTGGTCACGGCGACGGTGTACCCATCCGCAAAGGGTAATTTCCTGGCCTTCCAGGGCTTCGTTCAGTTGGCCGCAATAATGGCTGCGCATCATGGTAGTGGTTTCACTTCTCGTAATCGAAATTCGGTTGGAGGCCTTGCAGAGGTTGCAAGAGCTCGCGCGTGTCGTTCAACTCAGGTTCCAGACCTTAGTCAGCTTTGTCGCCGCCGGCCAGATTCTTCTTGGAACCGGTCTTGAAATCGGTTTCGTACCAGCCGGTGCCGCTCAGGCGGAAGCCCGGCATGGACAGCATCTTTTTAAGCTCTGGCGCCTGGCAGGCAGGGCAGTCGACCAGCGGTGCTGCGCTGATCTTTTGAATGGCTTCCAACTGATGACCACAGGAAGCACATTGATAGTCGTACATCGGCATGGGGGTTGTCTCGGCGATCAGATTGCTACCGCATACGCTGGGTTTTGCGGCAAAGAGCGGGATTATATCCATTAAATGCGGCCTGTGCAGCCGTAAGACTGCACAGACCGACACTCTGCCCGACACCACCGTGGCTAGGGCATTGCGACGCAGCCCCCTTCTTTCAGGCTGTGCACGACGCAGACAACCCGCACCAGCCCGGTAAAGTTCTTGACCCCGCCATGACGCAGGTGCACTTCGCGATCCACATGGGACAGCAGCGCGCTGACCGTACAACAATTGACCTTGGCTATATCGCCCAGAATATCCCAGTACACCTGCTCAAGCCTCAAGCAGGTGGCAAAGCCATTCAACCGCACCGACCGGGATAGAGGTCGGGCCAGCCCCATATCAAATTCGCTGACAAATGGATCAATCCTTATCTCCTTGACCGGACCGACCCTCCCCTCGCTTCGCCTGTCTTCGTAATCCATATCGTTGACACTCCTTTGTCATCCTTGCCTTCTGTAAGAGCACTCTGCGTGGCCTTATCAAAGCGCAGGCGCAAAGGTATATCCAGATGACTTTATGACCATGGACGTAGGATAAGCCAACAACTGAAGGGCGATCATGGAGACCGTCCTATGCCGGCCATTTTCCTACGCAGCCAGACGACTTTTAACGAGCGCAAAAGCGATTTGAAGAAGGCAAAGACCGCGAATAACGCCCGACGGGCATCATTCGCGTACTGACGATATTACTGGTCCAGCAGAGACCGTAGCATCCATGCGGTTTTTTCGTGGACTTGCATGCGCTGGGTCAGCAGGTCTGCCGTTGGCTCGTCACTGACTTTTTCCAGCAGCGGAAAGATCCCGCGCGCGGTACGAGTGACCGCCTCCTGACCATCGACAAGCTGCTTGATCATGTCTTCAGCGCTCGGCACACCGGCTTCTTCTTTAATAGAAGACAGCCGCGCATAAATCGAATAGGCGCCGGGCGCAGGAAACCCGAGGGCGCGAATGCGCTCGGCAATCGAATCGACGGCCAGGGCCAACTCGTTGTATTGCTCCTCGAACATCAGGTGCAGGGTCCGAAACATGGGACCTGTGACATTCCAATGGAAGTTATGGGTTTTCAAATACAGCACATAAGTGTCCGACAGCAAACGCGAAAGCCCGTCGACGATGGACTTGCGGTCTTCTTCACTGATACCGATATCGATTGCCATGTTTATCCCCTAAAGGTGATGAGTTCATCCAACAGGTGCAGGACCACTCTAGCAAGCCTGCCACCTCCTCGCAGCCCGGGACCGCACAATGGCCTGCGACAAATCGCCCTCGGAGCACCGCTGGACTGCCTGATTTGAGTAGCTGCAGGCTTTGCTGTTAAATAGACGGTGTGTCGCGACCGCCTATTTTCCGGGGGCTGCGCATAGGCTGGTAGCGGGTACGTGTCCAACGCCTCTTATTGTTCTGAAGCGAACCGTGCTCCATCAGCTCTTCCTTGTGATCCGTCTTAACGTGAGTTAATCAAAATGTTGAAAATCGTCCACCTGCTAATGGGCGCAGCAGCCTTGCTGCTGTCCTTCATCCCTAGCCTGCGATCCGAAGCAGTCCCTTACCTGCAACAACCCGATGCGCTGTACCTGGCCTTTTTCGGCCTGCTCAACCTCACCCTTGCTCCCGTTATCCCTTACTGGAACAAAGGCCCTCGTCATCAACTGCAAAACCTGGTCAGTGCTCTGCTGATCCTGGCCGTCGTCCTGCAAACCCTGACGTTGCTCGCGCCGATGCCTGTCATCGCCGGTCAACCTGCCGTCCTGTTCAGCCTGGTGGCAGCGCTGATCGCCGTTCTCCTGCACCTGGCTATCAGCTTCTACAAATCTTCACCGGCCGCCGCCTCGCCAAGCTATGACATGAGCAACCGCGATACCGGCACCGTCAAGTGGTTCAACACCTCCAAAGGCTTCGGCTTTATTTCCCGTGATTCCGGCGATGATATTTTCGTGCATTTCCGGGCCATTCGTGGCGAAGGTCACCGTGTTCTGGTCGAAGGCCAGCGCGTGGAGTTCTCTGTCATGAATCGTGACAAAGGGCTGCAAGCCGAAGATGTGATCGCCGCTTTGCCGCGTCGCTGATTCAAGGCTGAAAAAAAACCGCGAACAGCCTGGCTGTTCGCGGTTTTTTATTGCCTGGCTATCAGTAACGAGGCGGTTAGTAATGAGGCGGCGGCGCCTCTTCCTCGAAGGTTTCGAACTGCCCAGCCATTTCTTCCTGGCGCTTGAGCAATGCAGCCATCTGCAATTGCAGGCGCTCAACCGCGCGCTGCTGCGTCGCCAGCACATCGCTCAATGACTGGATGGTGTCATCCTGAAACGCCAGCTGGCTCTCCAGATCGGTAACGCGATCTTCCAGGCTCATGATTCAACCCTCCAGAAACGTGAAGTCTTCGATTAACAGCAGGCGCAGCCGTTCGCGAATCGACGCGACCTGCGCTGCGCTGTAAGGCACGGCCGGGTGTTTGCCCCAGACCGGGGATGGCCAGGCGGCGTCCTCACGCTGGCGCACAATGACATGCATGTGCAACTGACTGACGACATTACCCAGCGCCGCGACATTCAGCTTATCGGCGTCGAACGAATCCTTGAGCAGTTCCGCCAGCGCAGTTGTTTCCTGCCACAGCTGCTGTTGATCTGCGACACCCAACTGAAATATCTCACTGATATCTTCACGGCGTGGCACCAGGATGAACCAGGGGTAGTTCGAATCATTGGATAACAGCAACCGGCAAAGCGGGAAATCGCCAATCGGTAGCGTGTCTTGTTGAAGTCGTGGATCTAAAGCGAACACCGCGCGCACTCCCGCCAGGTCATCATTTTTCAGCTTAGCGCCCATCCAGACAGGCTGCGCACCAAGCGACAGGACGCCAGCATACCCGTGATCACCGCAGGCATCACGCTGAACCAACGCCCCGAGATGGGCCGTTTTTGATCCGGACGCACCAACACAGAACCGAAGATTGCCCCCAGAAAGGCGAAATGACTGATATCCAATGAATAGTTCCGGTCGTAGCCATGAACGCACTGTGTGATTTCAGCACAGTGATTAAGATTTTTTGCACCAAAACCGCACAGTACGTCTACGCTGAGTGCGTCAGCATCCGTGAACTACTCACCGAAGGGGTGAACCGGTAACATTTTTCGTTGTCATGCTTTCGGTTTCGGGGGTACAACACCATGCAATCCACGGCGTCAAGCGTACAAAAAACACGCTTGAAGCCCCCGGTTTTATGAGGTTTTTACAGCGACAGGCAGGCTCGCAGAAAAAAACAGCCGCAGAATTCCGGTTTGTGCACGCTTGTTGCATTCACACCCACATCGCCCTGGTGCCTCCGCTGGAAGTGGAGGCCCCAAGGCAAATAAAAACAGCGGCAGGGTTGCCCGATGGAGATTCAAACGTTTCACCAGGGACTCTTTTTACCGATGCTCAAGCCTTGGAAAACAACACTAAAGTTGCCAATACGCTTGCGTCGAGGCAGTAAATTTGCGACATCTACCCAGCCGTTTGCGACACCGTCGTAAAGAAGCTGAAAGGTTAGATACGCAAGTATCGCCAACATGGTCTGCGTGATATAACTTTGCGCCGACTCAAAAAAGAAAGAGCCGCCCAGATAATAAAACAGGTGGGACGGCAGTACTCTTCTAAAACCAAAGGAGCAAATCACGATGCGCGTGATGAAGTGGAGCATGATCGCACTGGCAGTTGCAGCAGCAGCCAGCACCCAAATGGCTACGGCCGCACCTTTTGTAAGTGACCAGGCTGAAGCCAAGGGTTTTGTTGACGACGCCAAGTTGGACTTGCTGGTTCGCAACTACTACTTCAACCGTGATAACAAAGATGGCGCCCGCGACGTCAAAGACTGGACCCAAGGTATCTGGGGCACTTTCAGCTCCGGTTACACCCAAGGTACTGTTGGCGTCGGCGTTGATGCATTCGGTTACCTGGCCATCAAACTCGATGGCGGCGATGGCACTTCCGGTTCGGGTAACATGAGCCGCAGCGACACCGTCAACGCCAACGGTGGCCGCGACGTCAACGACAGCCAAGGTAAAGCCGGGGCTGCCGTTAAATTCCGCGTCTCCAAAACCGAGCTGAAATTCGGCGACATGTCGCCAAGCACTTCTCCAGTGTTTGCTGTTGGCGGTTCCCGTATCCTTCCTCAAGTTGCCAGCGGTTTCCAACTGCAAAGCAGCGAAGTCAAAGACCTTGACCTCGAAGCCGGTCACTTCTACTCGGGTTCCAGCCAGGACAAAAACGCCCGTGACGGCGATCTGTTCGCAAACTACGCCGGCGTGGCTGCCAACTCCATCGACTATTTCGGTGGCAAATACGGCATCACCGACAACCTGAGCGCATCGCTGTACGGCGCCAAGCTGGAAGACATCTGGAACCAGTACTACGCCAACGTGAACCTCACCACCCCGATTAGTGGTGACACGTCGCTGAACACTGACTTCAACATCTATCGCACCACCGATACCGGTGACGCGAAAGCCGGTGACATCAGCAACACCACGTTCTCGCTGGCCACTGCTCTCTCGTTCCTGAAAGCACACACCATCACCCTGGCCTTCCAAAAGGTTAATGGCGATACCCCATTCGACTACATCGGTATCGGCAAGAACAACCGCGGCGGCGATTCGATCTTCCTCGCCAACTCCATCCAGTACTCTGACTTCAACGCCCCTAACGAGAAGTCTGCCCAGATCCGTTACGATCTGAAAATGGCTGAGTACGGCGTTCCTGGTCTGAGCTTCATGACCCGTTACGTGAAGGGCTGGGACATCGACGGCACCAAAACTCCAGCAGGCAGCGCTTACGCTGGTCTGTACGGTGAAGACGGCAAGCACAACGAAACCAACTTCGAAGCCAAGTACGTTGTTCAGTCTGGCCCGGCAAAAGACCTGTCCGTCCGCTTCCGTCAAGCTTGGCACTTTGCTAACGCCGACGAAGGTGAAGGCGACGTGAAAGAGTTCCGTGTGATCGTCGACTACCCACTGTCGATCTTGTAATCGTAGCGGTTTAGTTAGCAAGTATAAAAAAGGCCCCTCTTCGGAGGGGCCTTTTTTTTAACCATTGCACAGTGCATTAATGATTAGCTTGCTACTCAATAAGCCTGACTGTTAAGTCAGGCCTTGGTATCAACACATCTCAATTCACTGCTGCTTCCTGAACCACTCGAATGACTCGCTGTGGAAATGGAATATCAATACCGGCCGTTTTCAATCGATCACGGGACTGTTCGTTGAACATGAACATCACATCCCAGTAATCCGCAGTCTTCACCCACACTCGCAGAGAAACAGTAATCGAACTATCACCCAGTGTCGAAATCACTGCCTGAGGTGCCGGTTCAGCCAAAATACGCTCGTCTTTGGCCAGGTCCAGCAAAACTTGACGGGCCTTCTGCAAGTCCGCTTCGTAGTCCACACCCACATCAAATACAACTTTGCGGGTTGGCTGACGATTTGTATTGGTAATGATACCGTTCGACAAGTTGCCGTTAGGCACGATGATGGTTTTGTTATCGCCGGTGCGCAGTACGGTGTGAAAAATCTGGATGCTGTCGACCGTACCGGCAACCCCTTGGGCTTCAATCCAGTCACCGATGCGAAACGGGCGAAACAACAGAATCAACACGCCGCCGGCAAAGTTTGCCAGGCTGCCCTGCAAGGCCAGACCGATGGCCAGGCCCGCCGCACCGATCGCGGCAACAAACGAAGTGGTTTCCACCCCGATCATCGAGGCCACGCTGACTACCAGCAAAACCTTGAGAATAATGTTCGCCAGACTGCTGATGAACCCTTGCAGCGCGAGGTCGGCATTACGCAACGCCAGCAGACCGCCAAGCTTTTGGGCCACTTTGCTGATCAACCACCAGCCGACGGCCAGCGTGATCACCGCCAGCAATACGCGGCTGCCGTATTCCATGATCATCGGAATCCAGGCCTGGGAGGCCTTGACCAGATTGTCCACTTCGGTATTCAAATCCATCTACTTTCTCCTGATTTCCGGCCATCCGGCACGCGAAAAAATAAGCGGCAGAAAAAATCGAACCTGAAGGGTTCAATCGTTTCTGCCGTTGCTTGGCCCTCGGACGTCGAAAATGCCAAGAGGTTCCCGCTTGGAATTTAGTCGCGGAAGTTGTTGAACTGCAGCGGCATGTCGAAAGTCTTGGCGCGCAGGGCCGCGATGGCTTCCTGCAAATCGTCACGTTTCTTGCCGGTGATGCGCACTTGCTCGCCCTGAATGGCGGCCTGGACCTTGAGCTTGGCGTCCTTGACGTGAGCGACGATTTTCTTCGCCAGCTCTTTGTCGATGCCTTCCTTGAGGACCGCTTCCTGCTTCATCAGCTTGCCCGACGCATAGGCATCTTTGACTTCAAGGCACTGCACGTCGATCTTGCGCTTGACCAGCGCCAGCTTGAGGATCTCGATCATCGCTTCGAGCTGGAAGTCAGCCTCGGCAGTCAGGTTGACGGTCAGGTCCTTTTCCTTGAATTCAAAGGTGCCCTTGCCTTTCAGGTCATAACGGCGATCGAGTTCCTTGACGGCGTTCTCGACCGCGTTGGTGACTTCGTGTTTGTCCAGTTCGGATACCACGTCGAACGACGGCATGTAATCTCTCCAATAAAAGGCGCGCTCGATAGCGATGGCGCGCGCTTGGCTTGCGGTTAAAATCGGGCTCATTATAACGGGTCTTTTCCAACCGATACTGCGAGCCTCACATGCCTGCGCCAAACCGAGCAAAAAGCTGATGTCCACCACCTGGCATGTATTGGGCGCCGGCAGCCTCGGCACGTTGTGGGCCACTCGCCTGGCGCGGGCCGGGGTGCCGGTCCGGTTGATCGTGCGTGATGAGCAACGCTTGCAGGCCTATCAGGCGGCAGGCGGGCTGACGCTGGTGGAGCACGGTGAAGCCAACACTTATGACATCCTCGGTGAAACACCACACAGCAGCGAGCCGATCCACCGTCTGCTGGTCGCCTGCAAGGCCTACGATGCCGAACAGGCCGTCGCCCAACTGGCGCCGCGCCTGACGCCTGATGCCGAGCTGATCCTGTTGCAAAACGGCCTCGGCAGTCAGGACGCCGTCGCCGCGCAGGTTCCGCAGGCACGCTGCGTTTGCGCGTCGAGCACCGAAGGCGCGTTTCGCGATGGCGACTGGCGCGTGGTGTTCGCCGGTCACGGCTACACCTGGCTGGGGGATGCCGGTCATCCGGTCGCGCCGATCTGGCTGGATGATTTGAGTACCGCCGGTATTCCTCACGAGTGGAGCACTGACATCCTGACCAGGCTGTGGCGAAAACTGGCGCTCAATTGTGCGATCAATCCACTGACAGTGCTGCACGATTGCCGCAACGGCGGTTTGCAGGAACATCATTGCGAAGTCGCCACCCTCTGCGTCGAACTGACCGACTTGCTGCAACGCTGCGGTCAACCGGCAGCCGCCGAGGACCTGCAACAGGAAGTCGAACGGGTGATCCATGCCACCGCGGCCAACTACTCCTCGATGCACCAGGACGTCGCGAGCCAGCGCCGCACCGAAATCAGCTACCTGTTGGGCTATGTCTGCAAAGTGGCCTCGCGGCACCAACTGAACCTGCCCCACCTCAATCAATTACAGCAGCGGCTGATTGCCCATCTTCAAAGCCTTGGATTGCCCAGCGACTGAGCAGCGGCTACGCTGGCCACTTGTTCCTTTTCAGCGATGAACCTGATGCCATTGCGCCAGCGTCTCGAAAACCTTCCGGTCGGCCAGAAACTGCTGGCCGCCCTGCTCGTGCTGTTGATCACCATCCTGCTGGTCGCCAACCTGACCTTTATCAGCGCCGCGTATTACATCTCCCAGGAAAGCATGGCGCCCCAGGCCTTGCAGACCATCGGCCGACTGGTGTCCAACCCGAGCCTGGTGGCCGACGCCTTGAAGTCGCCGCAAAGCGCCGAACGCCTGCTCAACGAACTCAACAGTTATTCACCGCTGCGCGCGGCGGCCTTGTATGACGGCAAGGGTGAGCGATTGGCGCAATTGCAGCATGGCGACAAGCTGCACCTGCCAGAGCGCTATCGGCACATCGAAGCCTGGCAGGCTACCGAGTTTCGCAGCAACCAGGTGATCACCCTGCCCCGCCCCGGCACCGCGCCGGGGCACCTGTTATTGGTGGCCAGCAGTGAATTGCCAGTGGCGTTCTATACCGGGACCCTGACCGCCAGTCTCGGCATTCTGATCTTCAGTGTGCTGTTGTGGCTGGTAATCGCCCGGCAGATCAAACGCCTGATTACTCGGCCGATCCATCAGCTTGAAGAGTTGTCCCGGCAAGTGACCCGCGAAGAGAACTACGCCCTGCGCGCCTCCCGTGGCAACCACGACGAAATAGGCAGCCTCGCCGAGGCCTTCAACACCATGCTTTCGCGGATCGAAGCCCGGGAGCAGCAGCTCAAACGTGCCCGGGACGATTCCCAGGCGGCTTATGATCAGGCGCAAGGCCTGGCCGAAGAAACCCGCCACACCAATCGCAAACTGGAACTCGAAGTTCAGGTGCGCAGCAAGATCGAGAAGAAACTCACCGGCTTCCAGAACTACCTCAACAGCATCATCGACTCCATGCCGTCGGCGCTGATCGCCCTCGACGAGCAACTCTACGTGACCCAGTGGAATCAGGAGGCCAGCGCCCTGTCCGGCACGCGTCTGGACGAAGCCTTGAACCAGCCGATCTTCCTCGCCTTCGAGCCATTGAAACCGTTTCTGCCGCAGCTCAAGCAAACCGTCGAGCAGCACACGGTGGCGAAGATCGAGCGCGTGACCTGGTTCAAGGACGATGAACCCAAGCATTACGCCCTGACCTTCTACCCGCTGATGGGCGGGGCCGGGCGTGGTGTGGTGATCCGGATCGACGACATCACCCAGCGCCTGTCGCTGGAAGAAATGATGGTGCAGTCAGAAAAAATGCTCTCGGTCGGGGGCCTCGCCGCCGGCATGGCCCACGAAATCAATAACCCGCTGGGCGCGATCCTGCATAACGTGCAGAACATTCGGCGACGCCTGTCGCCTGACTTGCCGAAGAACCTTGAGCAGGCCGAGCTAGCCGGCATTTCCCTGGAGACGGTCAACAAATACCTGCAAGTGCGCGAAGTGCCGCAGTTGCTCGATGGCATTCAACAGGCGGGCGCCCGGGCGGCGAAGATTGTCACGCACATGCTCAGCTTCAGCCGCCGCAGCACCCGGCAAATGGCCCCGTGCGACCTGCCGGCGCTGATCGATCAGGCGGTGGAAATCGCCGGTAACGACTTCGACCTGGCCATCGGTTTCGACTTCAAGGGCCAGGCGATCATCCGTCAGTTCGACCCGGCACTGGGCCCGGTGCCCGGCACGGCCAACGAACTGGAGCAAGTGCTGCTCAACCTGCTGAAAAACGCCGCCCAGGCCATTCACCAACGTGAAGACGACAGCGAACCAGGCCGGATCATTCTGCGCACCCGACTGAATCCGCCGTGGGCCGAAATCCAGGTCGAGGACAACGGCATCGGCATGAGCGAGAACGTGCGCAAACGCACCTTCGAGCCGTTCTTCACCACCAAGGAGATCGGTCAGGGCACGGGCCTTGGCTTGTCGGTCTCGTATTTCATCATCACCAATAACCACAAGGGGCAGATGGAGGTGCAATCGACGCCGGGCCAAGGCACCTGTTTCACCTTGCGCCTGCCGCTGGCGGGCTCCCCCGTCATCTCTCAAGAACTCAATCAGCTATCGAGGTAACCCATGGGCTTTCGCTTGTCGAAGATTTACACCCGCACCGGCGACAAAGGCGAAACCGGACTCGGCGATGGCCGCCGCGTGCCCAAGGACCACCCGCGGATCGAGGCCATTGGCGAGGTCGATACGCTGAACAGCCAGATGGGCGTGCTGTTAGCCGGGTTGGCGGCAGAAAGTGCTGCGTATCCGGGTTTGAACGAGGTGATTGAGGTGTTAGCGCCCTGTCAGCATCGGTTGTTCGACCTGGGCGGAGAGTTGGCGATGCCGGTGTATCAGGCGTTGAATGCAGCGGAAATCGAACGGCTGGAAGCGGCGATCGATCTGTGGAATGAGGAGTTGGGGCCGCTGGAGAATTTCATTCTGCCGGGTGGTTCAGCGCTGATTGCCCAGGCCCATGTGTGCCGAAGCCTGGCGCGTAGCGCAGAGCGGCGGTGTCAGCAGTTGAATGCGATTGAACCGTTGGCCGGGGTTGGGTTGGCGTACATCAATCGGTTGTCGGATTTGTTGTTTGTGGTGGCGCGGTTAATTGCCAAGCGACAAGGGATTGCCGAGATTTTGTGGCAGGCGGCCGCTAAGCCTCAGGAATAATTGGCGCCTATCAGGACGCCTTCGCGGGCAAGCCTCGCTCCTACAGGTCTCGTGTGATTCTGTAGGAGCGAGGCTTGCCCGCGAAGAGGCCAGTGGCTACACCAGAGAATCAGGCCAGAACGCCCGAATCCCTGCCACACCCTGCGCCCCAGCTTCCCAAGCCTTCTGCTGTTCCGCCGGACCTACGCCACCAAGCAAAAACACCGGCTTGCTGAAACCTTCGATCAACGCTGAAGCCTGCTCCCAGCCCAACGGCAACGCATCCGGATGAGTCTGGGTCTTTTGCACCGGCGACAAGGTCACAAAGTCCACGCCCATCTGCTCCGCCAACGCCAACTCTTCAGCGTTGTGGCAAGACGCCGCCAACCAGCGCGACGCCGGTAACGGTCGACCCGCCGCTGCGTATTTGCGCAACTGCGCTGCCGTGATGTGCCAGCCGGCGGACGGGAAGTCGCCCAGCCACTCGAACGGGCCCTTGATCATCAACTGCGCCTTGCCGGCACACAGCCCCGCCGCATCTACCGCCAGATCGCGATACTTCGGATCGTAGCCGTTGGGTGCGCGTAGCTGGATCAACTTGATGCCGCCAGCGATGGCTTTCTGGATACCGCGCAGCAGCGCCGGGGTTTCCAGGTCTTCAGGCGTAATCAAATACTGTGCAGGCAATCGTGCGGCCGCAACGATCGGCTGGTTGGCCCCCGGGAACTCGTAGTTCAGCAGATCACGCTGAGCCACCCATTCCAACGGCTGACCTTCAGCACCGTGGGGTTCGCCGGTAAACGCCGAGACTTCCCAGACGTCCAGCAACACTTGCTTGTCCGGGTAATCGTGGCGGACTTTGATCAACGGTCGCGCGGCGCTGACCACGATGCCCAGCTCTTCCTGGAGTTCACGGGCCAGGGCAGTTTCGACGGTTTCGTCGTCCTCGACCTTGCCCCCGGGGAATTCCCACAAGCCGCCCTGATGTTGAGTGTCGGCACGGCGTGCGATAAGGATCTTGCCACTGCTGTCACGGATAACGGCGGCGGCTACGTGTACTCGTTTCACTGCCCAATCTCCTCCAGACCAGCCTTCTGCCAGGCCTTGAACGACGGCCACTGGTAGACGGTTTCAACATAGGCTTCGTCCGCTGCCGACAACTTGACCTGATAGGTGCGCAGGCGCACGGCAATCGGTGCGAAGAAGGCATCGGCGAGGGTCGCGCCGCCGAACAGAAACGGACCGATTTCAGTTGCGGCCGCACGGCATTCAGCCCACAACGCCAGCATGCGCTCGATGTCTGCCTGCACGTCAGGAGGCGTCGGCGACAGCGGTGCATCGCGGCTCAGGTCGAACGGCATGTTGCCGCGCATGGCGAAGAACCCGGCGTGCATCTGCGCACAGGCCGAACGTGCCTGGGCACGGGCGGCGGTGTCCTTGGGCCAGAGGCCGGCGTCGGGAAATTGCTCGGCCAGGTATTCGGCAATCGCCAGGGAATCGGCGATGGTGCCGTGCTCGGTTTTCAGCAGCGGGACTTTGCCGGTTGGCGAGTGCTTGAGCAGACGTTCGCGGGTGTCCGGCTGATTCAGCTTGATCAGTTCTTCGGTGTACGGGGCGCCGGTGAGGTCCAGGGCCAGTGCGCCGCGCAGGGACCAGGAGGAAAGCAGTTTGTCGCCGATGATCAGGTGGAGGCTCATGTTCGGGACCTTTTGATGAGGGAAGCCGGCCAGAATTTTCAGTGTCTGGTCGGCCGTCTTCGCGGGCAAGCTTCGCTCCTACAGGGAATTGAAACTCCTGTAGGAGCGAGGCTTGCCCGCGAAAGCGATCTATCTTAAGTACGGTATTCGGCGTTGATCTTCACGTATTCGTGGGACAGGTCGGTGGTCCAGATGGTTTCGCTGCAATCGCCGCGTCCCAGTTCGATACGGATGGTGATCTCTTCCTGCTGCATCACCGCCGCGCCCTGGGCTTCGGTGTAGGTCGCGGCGCGGGCGCCACGGCTGGCGATACACACTTCGCCGAGGAACACGTCGATCTTGCTCACGTCCAGGTCAGGCACGCCGGCACGGCCGACGGCGGCGAGGATGCGGCCCCAGTTCGGGTCGGATGCGAACAGTGCAGTCTTGATCAGCGGCGAGTGCGCCACGGTGTAGCCCACGTCCAGGCATTCCTGGTGAGTGCCGCCGCCGTTGACTTCGACGGTGACGAACTTGGTCGCGCCTTCGCCGTCACGCACGATGGCCTGGGCCACGTCCATGCAGACTTCGAACACGGCTTGTTTCAACTTGGCGAACAACTCGCCTTCGGCGCGGGTGATTTCCGGCAGCGCAGCCTGACCGGTGGCAATCAGCATGCAACAGTCGTTGGTCGATGTGTCGCCGTCAATGGTGATGCGGTTGAACGACTTGTTCGCACCGTCCAGCAGCAGGTTTTGCAACACGTCACGGGAGACTTTGGCGTCGGTGGCGATGTAGCCGAGCATGGTCGCCATGTTCGGACGGATCATGCCCGCGCCTTTGCTGATGCCAGTGACGGTGATGGTCACGCCGTCATGCTGAAACTGGCGGCTGGCACCTTTTGGCAAGGTGTCGGTGGTCATGATGCCGGTGGCAGCGGCTTCCCAGTTGTTGACCGACAGATCATCAAGGGCAGCCTGCAAAGCGCCTTCGATCTTCTCGACCGGCAGTGGCTCGCCGATCACGCCGGTGGAGTACGGCAGCACCAGGCTGGCATCGACGCCGGTCAGTTCAGCCAGTTTGGCGCAGGTGCGCTCGGCAGCGGCCAGGCCTGGTTCGCCCGTGCCGGCGTTGGCATTGCCGGTGTTGGTCAGCAGGTAACGCACCGGGCCTTGTACACGTTGCTTGGCCAGAATCACAGGAGCGGCGCAAAAGGCGTTCAGGGTGAACACGCCCGCGACCGTGGAGCCTTCGGCACAGCGCATGACCACGACATCCTTGCGCCCCGGGCGCTTGATGCCGGCCGAGGCGATACCGAGTTCAAAACCGGCAACCGGGTGCAACGTTGGCAAAGGACCAAGACCAACAGCCATGAATGCGCTCCTTAATAAATGATGTCAGCACCGCTTTCAGGAAGAACGGTGGTGTAAATGGCAAAACGCCGCGACGGCTGATGCCGGTCGCGGCGCGGGTATTTCAGCGATTGAAACGGGGTTTACTGGATCTGCCCGTGGCAATGCTTGAATTTCTTGCCCGAACCGCAGTAGCACAGTTCGTTACGGCCCAGCTTCTGTTCGTTGCGAACCGGAGCGGTGGCGAGGGCGACATCGACCTCTTCACCGAGCAGTTCCGGTTGCTCAAGACCCGGTGCTTCGTCGTGCTGGAACTGCATGCGCGCCGCCAGTGCTTCGGCTTCCTGACGCAGGCGTTGCTCTTCTTCGATCGGATCTTCGCGGCGAACCTGGACGTGCGACAGCACACGGATCGAGTCGCGCTTGATCGAATCCAGCAGCTCGGAGAACAGCGTGTAGGACTCGCGCTTGTACTCTTGCTTCGGGTTCTTCTGCGCATAACCACGCAAGTGGATGCCGTGACGCAGGTGATCCATGGTCGACAGGTGGTCTTTCCACAGGTCGTCGAGCACACGCAGAACGATTTGCTTCTCGAAGGTGCGCAGCGCTTCGGCGCTCGCCTGCTCTTCTTTCTCGTTGTACGCGGCCAGCAGCTCGGTCATGAGCTTCTCGCGCAGGGTTTCTTCGTATAGGTGATCGTCTTCGTCGAGCCATTTCTGGATCGGCAGCGCCACACCGAAGTCGCTCTGCAACGCGGCTTCCAGACCGGCCACGTCCCACTGCTCAGGCAGCGATTGCGGTGGAATGTGCGCGCTGACGGTCGCGTTGAGCACGTCCTGACGGAAGTCGGCGATGGTTTCGCCGATGTTGTCGGCGGCCAACAAACTGTTACGCATGTGATAGATCACTTTACGCTGTTCGTTGTTGACGTCGTCGAACTCAAGCAGTTGCTTGCGAATGTCGAAGTTGCGGCCTTCAACCTTGCGCTGAGCCTTCTCGATGGCGTTGGTCACCATACGGTGCTCGATGGCTTCACCGGACTGCATGCCCAAGGCTTTCATGAAGTTCTTCACCCGGTCAGAGGCGAAGATGCGCATCAGGCTGTCTTCCAGCGACAGGTAGAAGCGGCTGGAACCGGCGTCACCCTGACGACCGGCACGACCACGCAGCTGGTTGTCGATACGGCGCGATTCGTGGCGCTCGGAAGCGATCACCTGCAAGCCGCCCGACTCCAGCACTTGCTGGTGGCGTTTCTGCCAGTCGGCCTTGATCTGGGCAATCTGCTCAGGGGTCGGGTTTTCCAGGGTCGCGACTTCCACTTCCCAGTTGCCGCCCAACAGAATGTCGGTACCGCGACCGGCCATGTTGGTAGCGATGGTGAGCGCACCCGGGCGACCGGCCTGGGCAATGATCTCGGCTTCTTTTTCGTGGAATTTGGCGTTCAGAACCTTGTGTTCGATGCCTTCCTTCTCCAGCAGCGCAGACATGTGCTCGGACGTTTCGATGGTTGCAGTACCCACCAGCACCGGACGGCCCAGGGTCATGCATTCCTTGATGTCATTGATGATCGCCGCGTATTTCTCTTCGGCGGTCAGGAACACCAGGTCGTTGTAGTCTTTACGCGCCAGCGGTTTGTTCGGCGGGATAACCATCACCGACAGACCGTAGATCTGGTGGAATTCGAACGCTTCGGTGTCCGCGGTACCGGTCATGCCGGACAGCTTGTTGTACAGGCGGAAGTAGTTCTGGAACGTGGTCGAGGCCAGGGTCTGGCTTTCGGCCTGGATGTTCAGGTTTTCCTTGGCTTCGATGGCCTGGTGCAGGCCTTCGGACAGGCGACGACCGGGCATGGTACGACCGGTGTGTTCGTCGACCAGGACGACCTGGCCATCCTGCACGATGTATTCGATGTTGCGATTGAACAGTTTATGAGCGCGCAGACCGGCATAAACGTGGGTCAGCAAGCCCAGGTTGTGCGCCGAATACAGGCTCTCGCCTTCAGCCAGCAGGCCGACGCGGGTGAGCATGTCTTCGATGAACTGGTGACCGGCTTCGTTGAGCTCGACCTGACGGGTCTTCTCGTCAACGGTGTAATGGCCAGCCTTGGTGACTTCGCCTTCCACTTCTTCGACATGCAACTCCAGCTGCGGGATCAGTTTGTTGATCTCGATGTACAGCTTGGAGCTGTCCTCGGCCTGACCGGAAATGATCAGCGGGGTACGGGCTTCGTCGATGAGGATGGAGTCGACTTCGTCGATCACGGCAAAATTGAGTTCGCGCTGGAATTTTTCTTCCAGGCTGAACGCCATGTTGTCGCGCAGGTAGTCGAAACCGAATTCGTTGTTGGTGCCGTAGGTAATGTCGGCGGCATAGGCCAGACGTTTCTCTTCCGGCGGCTGGAACGGCGTGACAACACCGACCGACATTCCGAGGAATTCGTAGAGTGGACGCATCCAGTTGGCGTCACGACGGGCCAGGTAGTCGTTCACCGTCACAACGTGCACGCCCTTGCCGGACAGTGCGTTGAGGTAAACGCCCAGTGTTGCCACCAGGGTCTTGCCTTCACCGGTACGCATTTCCGCGATCATGCCTTCATGCAAGGTCATGCCGCCGATCAGCTGGACATCGAAGTGGCGCATACCCATGACGCGCTTACCGGCTTCGCGGGCGACCGCAAAGGCTTCTGGCAGCAGCTTGTCGAGGGTTTCCCCTTTGGCGATGCGGGCCTTGAACTCGTCTGTCTTGGCACGCAATTGATCGTCCGAAAGGGCCACCATTTGCTCTTCGAAGGCATTGACGAGTTGCACCGTCTTGAGCATGCGTTTGACTTCACGCTCGTTCTTGCTTCCAAAAAGTTTCTTTAACAAAGGCGCAAACATATCGGCAGGATCTTCCACACTAAAGGGATGGAGGGCGGCCCCGTGAGTCGCCCGTGCAGCCCTCATGGCCGCATGCGAACGAGCATTCTACCCGGAAACGATGGTGAGGAAAGTGGCGTTATTCCACGATGCATGCACTGCGCTGTAACGGGGCTCACTTAAAATAAGGGCTTTTTACTGAACTTCAAGCCATTCGCGGCAGAAGTTACTTGTTGATTTAATGGGTAAAGCGCTCGCAAAGCAATGGGTCGGGTGCATGTGGTGCTTTCTGCTACCATGGCGGCTCTGTTACTTCAGGTGTCTGATCATGGCATTTCGCCCTCTCACGGCCAGAGCACCCGCCGTTCTGCTTCGCGAAGCCAAACCGCTGAAAGCCATCTTTGGCCATGCTCAACGCCTGGGTCATTTACAACGTCTGCTCGAAAGCCAGTTGCAGCCTGCTGCCCGCGAGCATTGCCATGTGGCCTCGTGGCGCGAAGGCAGTTTATTGCTGATCGTGACTGACGGTCATTGGGCCACCCGCCTGCGTTACCAGCAAAAGCGTCTGCAACGCCAGTTACAGATGTTCGACGAATTCGCCAGCCTGACGCGGATTCTGTTCAAAGTGCAGCCCCCCACCGTTCAGCAAGGGGCGGCGGGGCATACCATCAGTTTGTCGACCGATGCGGGCGCGACCATTCAGGCCACGGCCGATGGCATCAGCGATCCGAATCTGCGAGCGGCGCTGGAACGCCTTGCGGCGCACGCCAAACCCAAGGAATGACATAGAACCCTGTACCGATCGTTCCCACGCTCTGCGTGGGAACGCCTCTTGTGACGCTCTGCGTCACGCTTTGGGACGCGGAGCGTCCCGAGCTGCATTCCCACGCAGAGCGTGGGAACTATCAATTGTGCCCACTCACTAGCGGCGTTTGCTGCCGCCGAGCAGTGAGCCCATCAGTCCGCGTACCAGCTGCCGTCCCAATTGATTGGCCGCCTGTCGCATCGCCGATTTCAGCGCCTGCCCCGCCGCCGTGCCGAGGAACTCTCCGGCCTTGTCGGTAAAGCTTGGCTCTTCGGCGGCCGGTTTGCCGGGAGCGGCCTCAGCCTCAGGCCCCAACCCTTTGCGCCCCATCAATATTTCATACGCCGATTCCCGATCAACCGGCTTGTCATAACGCCCCTTGAACGGCGACCCGGCGATCAGCATCGTGCGCTCGGTTTCGGTCAACGGCCCGATCCGCGATTGCGGCGGTGCAACCAGCACACGCTGGACCATCTCCGGCGTGCCCTTGTCTTGCAAGGTGCCGACCAGCGCCTCGCCGATCCCCAGTTCGGTCAACACCGACAAAGCATCGAACGCCGGGTTCGGCCGGAAGCCTTCCGCCACCGCGCGCAGGGACTTCTGCTCCTTGGCGGTGAAGGCGCGCAAACCGTGCTGGATACGCAGGCCGAGCTGCGCCAGCACGTCATCCGGCAAGTCGCCCGGCGATTGCGTGACGAAATACACGCCCACGCCTTTCGAGCGAATCAGCCGCACCACCTGCTCCAGGCGATCCTGCAAAGCCTTGGGCGTGCCAGCGAACAATAAATGCGCTTCGTCGAAAAACAGCGCCAGCAGCGGTTTGTCCGAATCGCCCCGCTCCGGCAGTTGCTCGAACAACTCGGCCAGCAACCACAGCAGGAACGTCGCATACACCTTCGGCGCTTCGTGGACCAGACGACTGGCATCCAGCAAATGGATGCGCCCACGGCCGTCAGCCGTTGGTTGCAGAATGTCTTCGAGTTGCAGCGCCGGCTCACCGAACAGCGCTTCGGCGCCTTGTTGTTCCAGGGTCGCCAGACGCCGCAACAGCGCCTGACTGGAACCGGTGGTCATCAACGCCGCGTCGTCCCCCAACAATTCAGGGTTGTCACGCAGGTGATTGAGCAGCGCCTTCAGATCCTTGAGGTCAAGCAGCAACAGCCCTTCGCGGTCCGCCACCTTGAACGCGGCATAGAGCGCCGACTGCTGACTGTCGGTCAACTCCAGCAGGCTGCCTATCAGCAACGGCCCCATTTCGCTCAAGGTGGTGCGCAATGGATGACCGGACTGACCGTGAATGTCCCACAGGGTGACCGGATAAGCCGCAGGCTTGTGGTTGAGCCACGGCATCCCGGCGATCCGCTCGGCGACCTTGCCCTGCGGGTTGCCGGCGGCGCCAAGGCCACACAGGTCGCCCTTGATGTCTGCCGCAAACACCGCCACGCCAGCATCGCTGAAGGCTTCGGCCAGACGCTGCAACGTGACGGTTTTACCGGTCCCGGTAGCGCCCGCGACCAGACCGTGACGGTTCGCCAGGCGCATGGCCTGGGCGATAGGCTGGCCGGCAAGGTCGGCGCCGATAACGAGTTGCAATGAGTCAGGCATTTTGTCACCCATGGTTAATCTTTGATCCTGCACGGCCGATACAAATTGTTGTGAGACCAATCCGAAAATAGCGTCGGTAATTCCCTAAGGAAAGGATGGAAATATCAGCTTTTTTTCAACATTGCCCATTTTGCGTGCCTTTATAAAAGCACGCTCAGGACATTAAGACCTTAGCGGACCCCCAAGCCATGAACAAAAACCTGCGCTTCAGCCATAAAATTTTGCTTGCCGCCGCCCTCATCGTCATTGCCGCCTTCGCCTCGTTCACACTGTACAACGACTACCTGCAGCGCAACGCCATTCGCGAAGACCTGGACAGTTACCTCAATGAGATGGGAGACGTCACTGCCAACAGCATCCAGACCTGGCTGGCCGGCCGAATCCTGCTGATCGACAACCTCGCTCAAAACATAGCCGTCAATCCTGAACAGTCCAACGTCGCCAGTCTGCTTGAGCAGAAAGCCCTGACGTCGACCTTCATGGCGTCCTACCTGGGCGATGCCACCGGCCACTTCACCATCCGCCCGGATGCGAAGATGCCCGATGGCTTCGACCCACGGGTTCGCCCTTGGTACAAAGGCGCCGAAAGCAGCAGCACCGCCACCCTGACCGAACCCTACATCGACGCGGCGACCGGCCAAACCATCATCTCGATCGCCACCGCCTCGAAAAAGGCCGGGCAAAGCGTCGGCGTGGTAGGCGGCGACCTGAGCCTGCAAACCCTGATCGACACCCTCAGCGCCCGCGACTTCGGCGGCATGGGTTACGCGTTTCTGGTCAGCGCCGACGGCAAGATCCTGGTGCACCCGGACAAAGCCCTGGTGATGAAGTCCCTGAGCGAGGCGTTCCCGAAAAGCACCCCACGCATCAGCAGCGACTTCAGTGAAGTGGAGGTGGACGGCAAAACCCGCATCGTCACCTTCACCGCGATCAAAGGCCTGCCATCGGTCAACTGGTACATCGGCCTGTCGGTCGATAAAGACAAAGCCTTCTCGATGCTCAGCGAATTCCGCGCCTCGGCGGTCGTCGCGACCATCATCGCCGTAGCGATCATCATCGCCCTGCTGGGCATGTTGATCCGCATCCTGATCCAGCCGCTGCACGTCATGACCCGCGCCATGGAAGACATCGCCGACGGTGAAGGCGACCTCACCAAACGTCTGACCATCGTCAACAACGACGAATTCGGCGTCCTCGGCACCGCGTTCAACCGTTTTGTGGAACGGATTCACGGTTCGATCCGTGAAGTGTCCTCGGCCACCGGCCAGGTCAACGAGGTTGCCTTGCGTGTGGTCGCCGCGTCGAATTCGTCGATGTTCAACTCCGACCAACAGGCTTCGCGCACCAGCAGCGTGGCCGCGGCGATCAACCAGCTCGGTGCCGCTGCTCAGGAAATCGCCCGTAACGCAGCGCAAGCATCCAGTCAGGCCAGCGATGCCCGCAGCCTGGCCGAAGATGGTCAGCAAGTGGTGGATCGCAGCATTGTCGCGATGAATCAGCTGTCGAGCATGCTCAGCGCCTCGAGCACCAACATCGAATCGCTGAACAGCAAAACCGTGAACATCGGGCAGATTCTTGAAGTGATCACCAGCATCTCCCAGCAAACCAACCTGCTGGCGCTGAACGCGGCCATCGAAGCGGCACGTGCCGGTGAAGCTGGACGTGGTTTTGCCGTGGTGGCTGACGAGGTTCGCAACCTGGCGCATCGCACTCAAGAATCGGCGCAACAGGTGCAGACCATGATCGAGGAGCTGCAAGTCGGCGCCCGTGAATCCGTCAGCACCATGAGCGACAGCCAGCGCCACAGCCAGGACAGCGTCGAAATCGCCAACCTCGCGGGCGAGCGCTTGAACAGCGTGACGTTGCGTATCGGTGAGATTGACGGGATGAACCAGTCGGTGGCGACGGCGACCGAGGAACAGACGGCGGTGGTGGAGTCGATCAATGTCGACATTACCGAGATCAATACGCTGAACCAGGAAGGCGTGGAGAACTTGCAGTCGACGTTGCGGGCGTGTTCGGATCTGGAGCAGCAGGCGGCTCGCCTTAAGCAATTGGTAGGTAGTTTCCGTATTTAGTGTCTGAACCGGCCTCTTCGCGGGCAAGCCTCGCTCCTACAGGTTCACACGAATCCTTGTAGGAGCGAGGCTTGCCCGCGAAGGCGGTCTGTAACACACCGCAAAAACCTCGCCGGATCCCCCCGCCACAAAACCCCAACCGAACATCTATCCTTCATTAAGGTCAACCAAGGGAGAACAACGGACTGGAGGGATGCTCACTGTGCATATCGCGGACATAACCATGTTCTACGCCCCGGCCAGCGGTGGCGTGCGCACGTATCTGGATGCCAAGCACCGTCGCCTGGGCATCAAGCCAGGCATTCGCCACAGTTTGCTGATTCCGGGGGCACACCTGAGTGAACAGGATGGCGTCTATACAGTTCCTGCCCCAGCCCTGCCCTTCGGCAAGGGTTATCGTTTTCCCCTCCGCCTGGCGCCATGGCGAAATGTCCTGCAAGACTTACAGCCCGATCTGATCGAAGTCGGCGACCCTTACCTCACCGCCTGGGCCGCTCTGGACGCGCGCCGGCAATTGGATGTGCCGGTGATCGGGTTTTACCACTCGGACCTGCCACTGCTGGTCAGCAACCGTATGGGCAATTGGGTGACCCCGAATGTCGAGGCCTATGTGAGCAAGCTATATGGCAACTTCGACCGGGTGCTGGCGCCGAGTCAGGTCATGGCCGACAAATTGATCGGTCTTGGCGTGAAGAATGTGTTTGTGCAGCCGTTGGGCGTCGACCTTCAAACGTTCAATCCCGAAGCAAGGGACAGCGGCCTGCGGGCCGAACTGGGCATCGATGAAAACACCCATCTGCTGATCTTCGCCGGCCGGGGTTCCAAGGAAAAGAACCTGCCGGTCCTGCTCAGTTGCATGAAACGCCTGGGGCCTCGTTATCACTTGCTTCTAGTCGGCTCGTCGATGCCCGCCGCGGTGCCGGACAATGTGACCGTCGTTGATGAGTTCTGCCCGGCCACGCAAGTTGCGCGGTTAATGGCCAGCGCCGACGCACTGCTGCATGCCGGCGATCAGGAAACCTTCGGCCTGGTGATCCTCGAAGCCATGGCCAGCGGCATTCCGGTCGTGGCGGTGGCAGCCGGGGCCTTCGAGGAAATCGTCACCGATCAATGCGGTTTGCTCTGCGCGCCGAACAATCCCCTGGCTATGGCCAACGCTGTTCGTGAGTTGTTCAGTCAGGGCAGCGCCGCCCTGGGCAAACGCGCCCGCAGCCATGTTGAACAGCATTACGCCTGGGACACCGTGGTCAACAGCCTGCTGGGGCACTATCACGCCGTGCTCGGCAGCCACTGGCCGCTGATCGCCAATGGTTGATCCCATGAACCCGCCCAGCCTGTTACTCGTGCTGCACGACGTTGCGCCGCAGACCTGGGCCGATTATCAGCCTTTTGTCGAAGCCGTCGATGCCTTGGGCGAGGTGCCGATGACCTGGCTGGTGGTGCCAAATTTCCACAAGCATAACGACCTGGACGAGCATCCCGGGTTTCGTCGGTGGCTGACCAGCCGGGTCGCCCGAGGTGACGAACTGGCATTGCACGGCTACTTTCATTGCGATGAATCCCCCCCTCCCAGCAATCCCAGAGACTGGTTCATGCGTCGGATTTACACCCACGAAGGCGAGTTCTACAACCTGTCGCAAGCCGCCGCCCTCGCCCGCCTGCGTGCGGGAATCGAAGTGTTCCATCGCTATCAATGGCCGCTGGAAGGCTTCGTCGCCCCGGCCTGGTTGATGAGCGACGGCACTCGGCAGGCGTTACGCCAGTTACCGCTGGGCTACACCAGCGATTCACAGCATCTCTATCGGCTGCCGGATTTCACTGCCATCGATGCGCCCGGGCTGGTCTGGAGTGCGCGCAGCGCCTGGCGCCGGGGCCTGTCGAAACTCGTCAGCGATCAGCGTGAACAGCGTTGGCGGCAAGCACCGGTGATTCGACTTGGCCTGCACCCGGTGGACATGCGCCATGGATTTTCGCGCAATTACTGGCTGCAAACCCTCAAGCGCTTGCTCGATGAGGGGCGAGTGCCGATGACCAAGGCCCAGTGGCTCTCTTTGCGCAGTGATCGTCTCGGTCGCGCCGCATGAGCCGGGGAATTCTACTGTTTATCGCCCTGCTCGCCGCGGTGCTGATTCCGTTGTTGCTGGGCGGCAACCAGACATGGTCGCGGCTGCAAAATTTCCCGTTGAATGAATTGCTGATCATGTTCGGCATGATCTTGCTGTGCTGGGTGGTGAACACCCTGCGCTTGCGCCTGCTGCTGGGTGATCAATGCGACAAGGTCGGCCGAGTGAAAAGCCTCGGCGTGGTGATGGCCGCCGAGTTCGCCTACTGCGCCACACCCGGCGGCAGTGGCGGCCCGCTGACCATCATGGCGCTGCTCGCGCGCAACGGCGTGCGCCCGGCAAGGGGCAGCGCGGTGTTCGCCATGGACCAACTCAGCGACCTGCTGTTTTTTCTCTGCGCGTTGATCGGGATTCTGATTTATGCGTTGTTCCAGCACCTCAGCGAACGCCTGGAATGGCTGCTGATCGTCAGCGCCATCTCGATGTTCGGCGGGTTGCTCAGCTGCGTGGTGGTGGCGCGCTACCATCGATTGCTGATTCGCCTGAGCGGGCGTTTGCTCGTTCGCCTCAACGTCAAAGGCACTACGCGCCTGCGCTGGGCACGCAAGCTCCTGCATTTCCTGGCGGCGTTCACTGACACGCTGAAATTGCCCGTTCTGACGTTGATCAAGGTGTTTGCCCTGACCTGCGTGCATTGGCTCCTGCGGTATAGCGTGCTGTATCTGGCGTTGCGCGGGCTCGGGGCAGACTTGCAGTGGGCCTGGTGCTTTCTGATCCAGATGCTGTCGCTGAGTGCCGGGCAATTCAGCCTGCTGCCGGGCGGCGCGGGTGCGGCAGAGTTGACCTCGGCGGCGCTGTTGGCCCCCATGGTGGGGAAATCCACCGCGGCGGCGGCGATTCTGATCTGGCGGGCGGTGACGTATTACTTCTACCTGGTGGTGGGTGGCCCGGTGTTTTTGCTGATGCTGGGGCGGCCGCTGCTCAAGAAACTGATGAAGTTCAAACAGGCTTAGGCGTGTCTTCGGGTTCTTGCTGCAACTGCTCCCACAACTCGGCGGCACCGGGAAACTCCGTGCCGTCTTCGGGGCTCATGTCATCCGGGTCGTAGCGACTCAAGCAGCCCTCCCCCAATGTGGCAGGGGCCTTGGACGTGGCTTTGTCGAGTGGATCGGCCATGGTCATGTCCTCTCTTAACCAGATCATTCCCACGCTCTGCGTGGGAATGAAGCCCGGGACGCTCCGCGTCCCTTTCGCGAGTTGGAACGCGGAGCGTCCCTCGAGGCGTTCCCACGCGGAGCGTGGGAACGATCAGAAACAGGCTATCAGAACACCACGGTCTTGTTGCCATGCACCAGCACCCGGTCTTCCAGGTGATAACGCAGACCGCGGGCCAGCACCATCTTCTCGACGTCACGGCCGAAACGCACCATGTCTTCGATGCTGTCGCTGTGGCTGACGCGCACCACATCCTGCTCGATGATCGGACCGGCATCCAGCTCTTCGGTCACGTAATGGCAGGTTGCGCCGATCAACTTCACGCCACGCATCGAGGCCTGGTGATACGGCTTGGCGCCGACGAACGACGGCAGGAAGCTGTGGTGAATGTTGATGACCTTGTGCGCATATTCGCTGCACAACGCGGGCGGCAGGATTTGCATGTAACGGGCAAGTACCACCACTTCGGCATCGTGCTGTTTCACCAGACGCGAGACTTCGGCGAAGGCCGGCTCTTTGTCCTGTGGATTGACCGGTACGTGGTAATAAGGAATGCCGTGCCACTCGACCATGCTGCGCAAATCGTCGTGGTTGGAAATCACACAGGAAATTTCGCAGTCCAGTTCGTCACTGTGCCAACGGTGCAACAAGTCAGCCAGGCAGTGGGACTCACGGCTGGCCATCAACACAACGCGCTTTTTCTGCGCGGTGTCGGTAATGCGCCAGTTCATCGAGAACTCTTCGGCAATGGGTGCAAACGCTTCGCGAAAGGCTTCAATACCGAAAGGCAGCGAATCGGCACGAATTTCGTGACGCATGAAGAACCAGCCATTCTGATTGTCAGAGTGATGGCTCGCTTCAGTGATCCAGCCATTATGTGACGCCAGAAAGTTACTGACTTTAGCAACGATGCCGACGCGGTCCGGGCAAGCAATCACCAGCCGAAAAGTGCGCATGAGGGGGAAACTCCAGAACTTCGCAAAGGCCGCCATTCTAGCGAGTGCGCAGCAAAACTGCAGTATTGATGACACATTACCTTGCATGCGGGCCAGTGGAGCAGGTTCCGGCAGCACCTTGGCGCCCGCGCGATGGTGATCTTGTAGTCAATCTTCAAGCATTCAATTGTGAATATCTGTGTTGACTGCATCACACTTTTAACTCTGCGTTCAATTTGCGCCCTATTCATCGCAACTAATTTAAATAAAACACCGGTTAAATGTTTACTTGATGAAACACCCTGACTATTATTGCGGCACTGTCACCCTGCCATCCAGCGCCCAACATAAGGTAGTCCTCATGTCCTTGATCAACGAATATCGCGCCACCGAAGAAGCTATCAAAGAGCTGCAAGCCCGTTTGAAGAACCTGTCCCAAGACGACAAACTGCAAACCGAGCTGGAATTCGAAGGCAAACTGCGCACCCTGATGGGCGAATACTCCAAGTCCCTGCGTGACATCATCGCCTTGCTGGACCCAGAGTCCAAGACCAAAGCACCACGCGGCGGCGCAGTAAAAACTACTGGCACCAAGCGTGCTCGCAAAGTTAAACAATACAAAAACCCGCACAACGGCGAAGTCATCGAAACCAAAGGTGGCAACCACAAGACTCTGAAAGAGTGGAAAGCCAAGTGGGGCGGTGACGTGGTTGAAGGCTGGGCTACCCTGCTGGGCTAAGCCCAATAGGTTGTCAAAGACTTATCCGCGACAAAAAATAACGCCAGCTGATGCTGGCGTTTTTTTATGCCTGGAATACAGCCCGGGCATTTTTCGTTTTCAAAGATTCAAACGTTTGCGTAATCCCTGGACATAATTCTGCCATTCATTCAGCACCTCTCGCTGAAACGATGTAGCAGTAACGTTCAATTGGGCTGCGGCTTCTACGAAACTTTCAAGGGTATTTGGTGCCCCCCACTCGGAGACCGACAAACGTTGCTGACAGAATATTCGCCAGCGCTCTTGCTCCTCGAAATTCAACGTATCGGGGAAGTTGCGTGCGCGATAACGAAACAATAATTCAGGTAAACGTTCGTCATCGAAAGGCCATTGCTGTTGTGATAATTGGGCAGGGTCGGCGGCCCTGACTTGCTCACATAGCCGACGGTCCCGATCACCGATAAAACCGTCGTATAACTGTTGCTCGGGATCCTGACTCGAGGTGAAATCTTCGCGGGTATAAATCGCCAACACTTTATCTTGCCAAACTTGTTGTGCGTCACTTAGCCGCAGTACGCGATCCTGATAAAGCACCATGTCCAGCCCCAGGCGTTGCTGATCGTCAGGACGAAGTACCGACAGCGGCGCCACCACCGGGCACTTGTTGATATGAATAAGCTTGAGCGGCACCGGTAATTCGCCGTCGGCTAGGTCATCACGGCGGGTGTACAGCCGCTGACGCAAAGTCTCTGCGTCCAGATCAAGCAACCCCTGGGGATCCAGATGCAGGTCACAGACAATCAGGGCGTTTTTGTTGCGCGGATGCCAGGCCAGTGGCAGCACGACCCCCACATAACTGCGAGCCGCCGAGAATCGCCCGGAAATATGCACCATCGGTTGTAACAGCCGAATCTGATCCATCACCTTTTGTTTGCTGCGTAACTGAAACAGCCAGTCATACAACTTCGGCTGCTTCTCGCGAATAAGCCGAGCAAGAGCGATGGTGGCGCGAACGTCCGACAGCGCCTCGTGGGCATTGCCGTGGTCAATGCCATTGGCGGCGGTCAGCCGTTCGAGCTTGAGCGTCACCCGCCCATCATCATCGGTTGGCCAGACGAGGCCATCGGGGCGCAAGGCAAATGCCGCACGCACCACATCAATCAGATCCCAGCGGCTGTTGCCGCCCTGCCACTCGCGCGCATACGGGTCGAAAAAGTTTCGGTACAGGCTGTAACGGGTCATCTCGTCATCGAAGCGCAACGTGTTGTAACCCGCGCCGCACGTACCCGGCGCCGCCAGTTGAGCGTGCACCCGGGTCATGAAGTCGGCTTCGCTCAAACCGTGTTCGGCCAGTTGGCCGGGCGTAATACCGGTGATCGCGCAGGCCGCCGGATGCGGCAGGATGTCGTCGCTGGGCTGACAGAAGAGGTTGACCGGCTCGTCGATCTCATTGAGATCAAAGTCGGTGCGAATCCCCGCGACCTGCAGCGGGCGGTCGCACCGGGGATTGATGCCAGTGGTTTCGTAGTCGTACCAGAAAATCGAGGTCACGGGCTGTTCCTGAACTGAAGATCGGCAAAGTCTAGGCGTTCACATCCCGCCCCGGCCAGTAACTTGTCATTCAATCAGGTCTCGTTACGTAACGTGCACTACATAGTTATGTCGTTTCCCCCCGAGAGGCTGCTAGCATCGGACGGACATCGAATCCCGAACAGGCCACATCAAGGTTGCCCATGCTCGAGACCACAGCACTGCCAAGGAAAGCGACGCTGCCCCCGCCACTGGACACGCGGTATCAAGTCGAAACGCCCGAAGGCATCGACTTGCCACTGCGCCCGGCCGGATTGATGGTCCGTGCGCTGGCCTTCGCCATCGACCTCGGGCTGCGCGGGCTGATTCTCGGCGTGCTGTTTATCGTGTTGGCGTTTCTCGGAAAACTCGGCGCAGGGCTGGGCTCGATCCTGCTGTTCGGAGTGAGCTGGTGGTACATGGTGCTGTTCGAGGTGCTCAATCAGGGCCGCTCGCCGGGCAAACAATGGATGGGGTTGCGCGTGGTACATGACGACGGCACCCCGATCGGCTGGTCCGCCTCGCTGTTGCGTAACCTGCTGCGATTCGTCGACCTGTTGCCTTTTGGCTACTTCCTCGGCGCCATCAGTTGCCTGCAACACCCTTCCTTCAAACGCCTCGGTGATCTGGCTGCCGGCACGCTGGTCATCTACCGCGAACAACCGTTGACCCGACCGCAACTGCCCGACGTTCAGCCTCGGCGCCCGGCCTTTGCCCTCACGCTACCTGAGCAACGCGCCATCCTCGGGTTCGCCGAGCGCCAGGGCGAACTTTCCGAGGCGCGGAGCCATGAACTCGCGTCCATCCTTGCCCAACCGTTGCAGGTTCCCGCGCCGCGCGCCGTGGCGGAACTTAACGCCATCGCTCGTGGCTTGTTGGGGCCCGCATGAAGCAAAGCCTTTTCGAAAATCGCCACAAGGCCGAGTGGGCGCGATTTTCCCTGGTGCTCGAACAGCTGGAGCGCGGCAAGAAAGCCTCCGGCATTGCCAGCTTCCCGAAAGACTATCGGCGGCTCTGCCAACAGCTGGCACTGGCTCAGGAACGCGGCTACAGCAGTTTCCTGATCGACTCGTTGCAGCAACAGGTGCTGCGCGGGCATCAACAGCTTTACCGACATCGCAGTCGACTGGGCGCCAACATTCTGAGCTTTATCCTTGCCGGATTTCCGCGGCTGGTGCGCGAACAATGGCGCTTCGTACTCGCCGCCAGCCTGATGTTTTTTGGCAGCCTGATCGGTTTCGCGCTGCTGGTGTATCTGTTCCCGGACCTGGTCTACAACCTGATCCCAGCCGAGCAGGTCAGCGAGATGCAGAGCATGTACGACCCGGTCGCCGGCCATTTGGGGCGCTCGGCGGAACGCGCCGCCAGTGAAGACTGGGTGATGTTCGGTTACTACATCATGCACAACATCGGCATCGCCTTTCAGACCTTTGCCAGCGGTTTGCTGTTTGGTCTGGGCAGCGCGTTTTTCCTGCTGTTCAATGGTTTGATGATCGGGGCGGTGGCCGGGCACCTGACGCACATCGGTTTCGGGCAAACCTTCTGGTCCTTCGTGATCGGTCACGGCGCGTTCGAACTGAGCGCCATTGCCCTGGCCGGTGCCGCCGGCCTGCAACTGGGATGGTCGTTGATCGCACCGGGACGCCTGCCCCGTGCCGAAGCGTTGCGACTGGCCGCGCGCAAAAGCGTGTTGCTGATCTGCGGCGTCATGCTGTTTCTGCTGATTGCCGCGTTTATCGAAGCCTACTGGTCGTCGATGACCGCGCCGACCCCCATGACCAAATACCTGGTCGGCGCGACGCTCTGGTTGTTGGTGGCGACTTACCTGCTGTTTGCCGGACGGACCCGCCATGCGCCTGAGTGACGCCACGGTCGTGATCCGCCCGCGCACCTCCTGGGAAGCCATGGACCTGGGCGTGCTGCTGAGCCAGCGCCACCGACGATTGCTGATGACCAGCTGGGCCATCATCACCTTGCCGATCTTCGCGCTGCTCAGCGTTTTCCTGTGGGATTCACCCTCCCTCGCCGTGTTTATCTTCTGGTGGTTGAAGCCGGCGTTCGAGCGCTTGCCGTTGTACATCCTGTCCAAAGCCATGTTCGGTGAAACGCCCACCTTGAAACAGGCGCTGCGCCAATGGCCGCGCCTGCTCAAGCCGCAACTGCTCGCCAGCCTGACCTGGCGACGACTGAGCCTGAGCCGCAGTTTTCTGATGCCGGTGGTGCAACTCGAAGGCCTGGAGGGTGATGAACGACAACAGCGCTTGCGGGTGCTGCTGCAGCGCAACGCCGGTGCCGCGCAGTGGTTGACGATCATTGGCGTACATCTGGAAAGTGCGCTGTGGATCGGTCTGATGGTGCTGTTCTACATGTTCCTGCCACAGCAGATTGAACTCGACTGGAGCTGGCAGACCCTTATCACCGCCGCCACTCAGGACTGGCGCTGGCTGGAACACCTGACCAATGTTTTTTACGTGCTGGTGCTCATTGTCTGGGAACCGATCTACGTGGCCTGCGGTTTCAGCCTTTATCTGAATCGGCGCACGGTGCTGGAAGCCTGGGACATCGAACTGGTGTTCCGCCGATTGCGCCAACGCCTCACCACCACGGCGGTCACCCTGCTGCTGGCCGCATTCCTGCTGCTGCCGACTGCTCAAAACGTCTGGGCCGACGAGCCGGTCATTACTCCGGACAGCCCACGTCTGCTGGACCAACCGCTGACCAGCCAGGACTCCAGGGACAGCATCAAAAAAATCCTCGATCAGCCCCCGTTCAAGAACAAGGAAACGGTGACCCGCTATCGATTTGGCGAAGACAGACCCAACACCAAAACCCCGGACGACGGGAAAACAGCTGAATGGCTGAAGGCGTTGGCCAGTCTGCTCGACAGCCAGCGTTTCACCTTTCTCGCCAACCTGATTGAGGTGCTGCTGTGGGGTGCGATAATCGGCGGCGTCGGCTTGCTGATCTGGCGTTACCGCGACTGGTTGCAGGCATTCGTCAGCCGTCGGCCGGTGTTGAACCGAAGAGCCGCGCGTCCGTTACCGCAACAAGCGTTCGGTCTGGACCTGAGCCGCGAAACCCTGCCCGCCGACATTGCCGCCAGCGCTGAAAGCCTCTGGCAAACCAACCCGCGCGCGGCCCTCGGATTGCTCTATCGCGCCCTGCTCAGCCATTTGTTGCACGACCACAATATGGCACTGAAACCCGCCGACACCGAAGGCGAGGTGCTGCAACGCGTCGAGCAACTGCACCAACCGGCCTTGCTCGCCTTCAGCAAAAGCTTGACCGGGCACTGGCAGAACATGGCTTACGGGCATCGCCTGCCCCCCGCGCATTTGCAACAGGAACTCTGTGATGGCTGGCGAACCTTGTTCGGCCCGGGAGCGGCCCGTTGAGCCGGCGCTTGTGGCTTTCGGTCGGTGTGTTCATCACCGTGCTGGTAGGCGCCCTGAGTGTTTATCTGTACCTGAAGGCCACGCCGTATCAGGCCGAAATCGATCACGGCCCCACCCCCGAAGCCCAGGCCAATCCCTATCTGGCCGCCGAGCATTACCTGCGTAAACAGGGTCTGACCGTCGGCCATGCCAACAGCCTTGATGTGCTGCCCAGCCTCGATCCGCATCAGCACAGCCTGTTGTTGCTCGGCGATCGCTACAACATGACGCCGCGCCAGATTGATCAGGTGATGAACTGGACCCGGGCCGGCGGGCGCCTGTTGTTTGTCGCCCAGTCGCTGTGGGATGAAAAGACCGACCAGAGCAATGACCTGCTGCTCGATCGCGTGCAAGTGCATCAGTCGCTGAGCAAAGACCTCAAGGAGCCGCCGCCGGACATCCTCGACGATCCGTTCCCCAAACTGACCAAGCTGTACCTGGAAGACGAGAACGCGCCGGCCTACGCCAGTTTCGATACCGCGTTCCATCTCGAAGACCCGAAAAACCTCGCGCAAGCCTGGGCCAACAGTGGCAAGGCCACGCACATGATGCAGCTGAACCACGGGCTCGGTTCGATCATCGTGGTCACCGACGCCGACCTGTGGAAAACCCCGGCCATAGACCAATACGACAACGCCTGGCTGCTCTGGTACCTGACCGCCGACACGAGCGTGACTTTACTGTTCAATACCGATCACGACAGTCTGCTGACCTTGCTGCTGCGCAACTTTCCTCAGGCATTGGTCGCCCTCATCGCCCTGATCGGTCTTGCGCTCTGGCATGTCGGGGTGCGCCAGGGTCCGCTGCTGGAACCGGCGTCGAAAGGCCGCCGTCAACTTCAGGAACACCTGCGCGCCAGCGCCGATTTCATGTTGCGCCGCAACGGGCAGCAGCACCTGCTGCAAGCCTTGCAACAAGACATCCTGCGGCGTGTGCGGCGTCGTCATCCCGGTTTCGAACAACTCGGCGTTGCCGAGCAATGGCTGGTGCTCGCGCGCCTGACCGGCCAACCCACACGCGCCATCAGCCAGGCGATGAGCCCGCGACCGAAACAGCGGCTGTCCAGCGCCGAGTTCAGCCGTCAGGTCGCCCACCTGCAAACCTTGAGGAACACGCTATGAGTCAACAGATCGAGCCCGGCAGCGCGACCCACGCCGCCCAGCAACGCCAGCGCGCCAGTCAGTTGGCCCAGGCCGTGCGCAATGAGTTGCAGAAAGCCGTGATCGGCCAGAACAGCGTGATCGACGACGTCCTCACCGCACTGATTGCCGGCGGCCATGTGCTGCTCGAAGGCGTGCCGGGCCTGGGTAAAACGCTGCTGGTGCGAGCCCTCGCCCGCTGCTTCGGCGGCGAGTTTGCGCGCATCCAGTTCACCCCGGACCTGATGCCCAGCGACGTCACCGGGCACGCGGTCTACGACCTGAACACCGAGCAGTTCAAACTGCGCAAGGGTCCGCTGTTCACCAACCTGCTGCTGGCCGACGAGATCAACCGTGCGCCGGCGAAAACCCAGGCTGCGTTGCTTGAAGCCATGCAGGAACGCCAGGTCACCCTGGAAGGCCGCGCCCTGCCCATCGTGCAACCGTTCATGGTGCTCGCCACGCAAAACCCGATCGAACAGGAAGGCACGTATCCACTGCCCGAAGCCGAGCTCGACCGCTTCATGCTCAAGGTGCGCATGGACTACCCCGACGCCGAGCAAGAACTGGACATGGTCCGCCAGGTCAGCCGCTCGACCCGCGCCGACATGCTCGACGTGCAGCCGTTGCGCACCGTGTTGCAAGCCAAGGACGTGCTGGCCTTGCAGCGCATTGCCAGCGATCTGCCGCTGGACGATCAGGTCCTCGATTACGCCGTGCGCCTGGCCCGTACCACCCGCACCTGGCCAGGCCTGACCCTCGGCGCCGGGCCACGCGCCTCCATTGCGTTGGTGCGCTGCGCCCGTGCCCGGGCCTTGTTGCGCGGTGGCGACTTCGTGATTCCGGATGACATCAAAGGCTGCGCCCTGGCGGTGCTGCGCCATCGTGTACGGATCGCCCCCGAGTTCGACATCGAGGGGCTGGACATCGATCAGGTGCTCAAGCAGTTGCTCGATCAAGTACCGGCGCCACGGTTGTGAAACCCACTACTTCGGCAAACGATGCGCCTGTGGCGAGGGGGCTCGCCCCCGTTCGGCTGCGAAGCAGTCGTAAAAAGGCTTGGAAGTTTTTGGGAGTGCTTCGCACTCCAACGCGGGCAAGCCCGCTCGCCACAAAGGTACTGTGCCAGATGATTGAATGCAGCCCTGACCAAGGAATCGCGACACCATGAAACCCTCGCGCCTGATGTTGATCTGGCTCGCCATCCTGCTGGCCATCGGCATCGTGCTGGGCACGTTGCGGGCGCTGCAGTTCGACGTTCCCTCAACCCTGTTTTCGATCAACTGGGGATTGTTGTTAGCGCTGCTGGTTCTGGCCGTTCTCGACGCCATTCGCCTCAAGCGTTTGCCCTCGCCGCGCCTCCAGCGACAAATGCCCGGCAGCCTGGCGCTCGGTCGATGGAGCGAAGTGCGACTGGAGGTCGAACATGACTTTGCTCAACCCCTGAACATACAGATTTTCGACCATGTTCCAGAAGGCGTCAGCTTCGAAAACCTGCCGCTTTCGGTGGAACTGCAACCCGGCCAGCAGAGCCAGGTCGGCTATCGATTGCGCCCCCTCAAGCGCGGCCACTTCACCTTCGAACACTGCGAAATCAGCCTGCCGAGCCCCTTGGGTTTATGGTCCGACAAACGCCTTCTTGACGTGACTGACAGCACCCGCGTCTACCCCGACTTCGCCCGTCTTTACGGCGGTGAACTGCTGGCGGTGGATAACTGGCTCAGCCAACTCGGCGTGCGCCAGCGCCAACGTCGTGGCCTGGGTCTGGAATTCCATCAACTGCGCGAATTCCGCGAAGGCGACAGCCTGCGTCAGATCGACTGGAAAGCCACCGCCCGCCAACGCACACCCATCGCCCGCGAGTACCAGGACGAGCGCGACCAGCAGATCATCTTCATGCTCGATTGCGGCCGCCGCATGCGCAGCCAGGACGGCGAACTCGCCCATTTCGATCACGCACTCAATGCCTGCCTGCTGCTCAGCTACATCGCCCTGCGCCAGGGCGATGCGGTAGGCCTGAGCACCTTCGCCAGTGATCGAGCGCACTACCTCGCCCCGGTCAAAGGCACCGATCAACTCAAGGTCCTGCTCAATACCGTTTATGACCTGGACAGCACCCAACGCCCCGCCGACTACCAGGCTGCCGTCACGCAGCTACTGGCCCGACAAAAACGCCGGGCGCTGGTGGTGCTGGTCACCAACCTGCGCGACGAAGACGACGAAGAACTGCTCACCGCCGTCAAACGCCTGAGCAAACTGCATCGGGTGCTGGTGGCGAGTCTGCGCGAAGACTTGCTCGACGGTTTGCGGCACGCGCCGGTGCAAACCTTGCCGGAGGCGCTGGCCTATTGCGGGACGGTGGATTACTTGAATGACCGGGCGCAACTCCATGAGCAGTTGAGTGCTCACGGAGTGCCGGTGGTGGATGCCCGGCCCTCAGAGTTGGGGGCCGAGTTGGTGACGCGGTATTTGGGGTGGAAGAAAGAAGGCGCTATGTAATAGCGATAATCGTAAAAGGCGCCATAACCTTAGCTATAAAAAAGGTGACGACGTCCGGCCTCAGCAATGCAGCAAAGCTGAAATTAGTACTTTCAAAGAAAATCCGAAACACCAAATAGCTAGCAAGGAACAAATCATGGACGATAAATATCTATTCGCGTCAGTGCTTATCAAGATCAACCAGAACCAATTAGCGTTGGGTGCGGCTATAGATGAGCTCACTATCTGGGCTGAGAAGCGTGGTGCGATCGATGTCGCAGGCCACTTAAGAGATGCATTAGAAACACTGGATCAAAATCAAGAGTTTATCTCGTTGGCTCTTCTCTCTCTGTCAACTGACTTCAAAGGAGAATAGGTGTTCCAGTTTTGTAGTCCCTTTGCCCGAATAGAAAAATGATGCAGTGGAGAGACTCGCTTTGCTGTGGCCAATGCTCATGGGCAAACCCTGCATCTACCCTGGTCCTACACGTATATATAAGAAGCCGTACAACGGCTACATAATCAGGTGCTTCTGCCTACAACCTGCGGTGCCCTCGACTGACTGCGGGCGAGAGTCACCCCGATTAAGGTTCTCCTATCGCTATTCATGAGCGATCCAACAAGGAGTTAACCCAATGTCGAAGGCTACACCTGACCTTTCCGAGTCTACGTGCTCACCCTATGCCACTTTCGATCCAAAAAAACTTCATGCCGCCGCCCAAAAAGCGCTGAACCACCATCTTGCTCAAAAAAACACCAAATTGTGCTTTGCTAACGAACGCACCACCGAGGAACGCGCCATGAAGATGTTCACCGTTGTCCCTGATGCCAACCCCGAAGCCTTGACCATCGAGACCTACGAAACATTCTCGACCGTCAGCATTCTGCTACTCGACTTGGCGGAAAGCCTGGACGACAAGCCGCGGCATTTGGCGATGGCGATTTACCGGATGAGTGAGTTGGGGTTGATGCTGGTGGAGCGGTCGCTGGATAACGAGAAGGCAATCAAGGTGACCTGAGCCTGAATAGCAGGCGCCTGGACTGACGCCTTCGCGGGCAAGCCCGCTCCCACAGGGTTAATCGGTGAACACAAAACCTGCGTTCAACTCGAAACCTGTGGGGGCGGGCTTGCCCGCGATGGCGATGCTGGAGACACCGCAGGCTTCAGGCCGATGCAGGCAACGGCTGAAAACTGAAGTACTGCGTCAGCGCCTCCACCAATTGCCCATACTCCGGCGGTGGCCGTTGCAGGCTGAACCCGGCGTCGTAATGGTGGGGGGTTTCGTCTTCGTGGCACCACAAACAACAGGCCGTCAGGTCAATGACCTGTAGGCAACCGTCGCTGGCGGGGATTTTCAAACGCAGGTCAAAGTCGACGCCCACCATCATGGGCAACTGGCTGATGAGCATCAGCCCGTCGGCGGACACATTGCCCAGAAAGCCGATGGGTTTGTCGGTGACGCTGTTGAACACTTTCAGAAAATACGGCAATTGATGCCGCTCGATCCGGCGGTCGGTAAACATGCGCAATTGGCCCAGCAAGGCCCTTAAGCAGGGCCGCACTAATGCTTCGGAACGTGCCGTTTTTGCTCTTGTTGAAAAAGCCTGGCGCGCTCTCCCCGATCACGGTGCGTCAGTCCACGAAACCGCTGACGCTTACTCCTGCCGATCACAGGTATGACCTCGGTCTGGAGGCGAGGCTCTAGAACCGATCTCTTGGACTATAGCTCACCACCGCCGGGCAGCCATCCTTTGCATGACACCTGCCATCAGAACTGCGTCGGGCGCACCGCTGCTGCGGCGCTGCGAGTCGGGTAATGGCCCAGACTCTGCAAGGTTTCCAGACGGGCGCGGGCGCGGTAGGCGTATTCGCTTTGCGGGTACGACGCCATGATGAACTGATAAGTCTGCGCCGCATCGATGAACAGCTTCTGCCGTTCCAGGCACTGGCCGCGCATCATCGACACTTCCGGCCACACATAAGGCCGCGCACGGCTGGAGCGCTCGACTTTCGACAGTTCGAGCATGACTTGCTCGCAATTGCCGCGATCGTAGGCGCTGTAGGCGAGGTTCAAATGGTGGTTCATCGACCAACGGGTGCAGCCCGTGACGCTGAGGACGCTAAGGGCAAGGGCGGCAATGGGCACGAATCGCATGGGGGTTCTCCTGTCTTGAGCTCTGTATCGACCCGTGAGCAGAAATCTTCAGGAATGTTCGGTTAAAGATATAAACGAATAAGTAGTGCATATGAACAATGACTACAACTTCGGACCATAGTAGCCTCACTCAGCGCTTGAACTCAGGAGTCTTTGCATGTCCGTCCGTCGTACCAAAATCGTCGCTACCCTTGGCCCGGCCAGTAACTCGCCGGAAGTTCTCGAACAGCTGATTCTGGCTGGCCTGGACGTCGCCCGCCTGAACTTCTCCCACGGCACCCCCGACGAGCACAAGGCTCGCGCGAAGCTGGTGCGTGACCTCGCGGCCAAGCATGGTCGTTTCGTTGCCCTGCTGGGTGACTTGCAAGGCCCGAAAATCCGTATCGCCAAATTCGCCAACAAGAAGATCGAGCTGAAGATCGGTGATCAATTCACCTTCTCCACCAGCCATCCTCTGACCGAAGGCAACCAGCAAGTGGTCGGCATCGACTACCCGGACCTGGTGAAAGACTGCGGCGTGGGCGACGAGCTGCTGCTCGACGACGGTCGCGTGGTGATGCGCGTCGATACCGCCACCGCCACCGAACTGAACTGCACCGTGCTGATCGGCGGCCCGCTGTCCGACCATAAAGGCATCAACCGTCGCGGCGGTGGCCTGACGGCGCCGGCCCTGACCGAGAAAGACAAGGCCGACATCAAGCTCGCCGCCGAAATGCAGGTCGACTACCTCGCGGTGTCTTTCCCGCGTGACGCCGCCGACATGGAATACGCCCGTCAACTGCGCGACGAAGCCGGCGGTACTGCCTGGCTGGTGGCGAAGATCGAACGCGCCGAAGCCGTGGCCGATGACGACACCCTTGATGCACTGATCAAAGCCTCCGACGCCGTCATGGTGGCCCGTGGTGACCTCGGTGTGGAAATCGGCGACGCCGAGCTGGTAGGCATTCAGAAGAAAATCATTCTGCACGCTCGCCGCCACAACAAGGCTGTGATCGTGGCGACCCAGATGATGGAGTCGATGATCCAGAACCCGATGCCAACCCGCGCCGAAGTGTCCGACGTGGCCAACGCCGTGCTCGACTACACCGACGCCGTGATGCTGTCCGCCGAATCCGCCGCTGGTCTGTATCCGCTGGAAGCCGTGCAAGCGATGGCGCGCATCTGTGTCGGCGCTGAAAAGCACCCGACCAGCAAGACCTCCAGCCACCGCATCGGCAAGGTCTTCGAAAGCTGCGACCAGAGCATCGCCCTGGCCGCCATGTACACCGCCAACCACTTCCCGGGCGTGAAGGCGATCATCGCCCTGACCGAAAGTGGCTACACGCCGTTGATCATGTCGCGCATCCGTTCCTCGGTGCCGATCTACGCGTTCTCCCCGCACCGCGAAACCCAGGCCCGCGCGGCCATGTTCCGCGGCGTCTACACCGTACCGTTCGACCCGGCATCGCTGCCGCCTGAGCAAGTCAGCCAGGCCGCGATCGACGAGTTGCTCAAACGCGGCGTCGTGGAGAAAGGCGACTGGGTCATCCTGACCAAGGGCGACAGCTACCACACCATCGGCGGCACCAACGGGATGAAAATCCTGCACGTTGGCGACCCGATGGTCTGATTGATCGGCTGCTGAAAAACAAAAGCCCCGCCATGAGAATGGCGGGGCTTTTTGGTGATCGTTCCCACGCTCCGCGTGGGAATGCCTCTACGGACGCTCCGCGTTCGGCTCTTGATGGGACGCGGAGCGTCCCGGACTGCATTCCCACGCAGAGCGTGGGAACGATCGGCGTCAGTGTCGGCTGATAAAGGCCGACAACGCCGCCATCGCCTCAGGCGAGCGCAACCGCTGGGTGAACAACGCGCCCTCTTCTTCGATCACCTTACGCAGCAATTCCCGGTCCGGGGCTTTCATCAATTGCTTGCTGATCCGCACCGCTTCCGGTGGCAATGACTCAAACCGCAACGCCATCTCCCGCGCCTTGGCCAACGCCGCTTCTCCGCTGGCCAACGCTTCGGTGGCTATGCCCCAAGCGGCGGCCTGTTCTCCGCTGAAGCTTTCGCCGAGCAGAAGCAACTCCGCTGCTTTTGCGTGCCCGAGCAGTCGCGGCAAGAGAAGGCTGGAGCCGAACTCCGGGCACAACCCAAGATTCACGAACGGCATTCGCAACCGCGCATCACGGCTGACATACACCAGATCGCAATGCAGCAACATCGTCGTGCCAATTCCCACCGCCGCACCGGCCACGGCGGCGATCACCGGTTTGCGGCACTCCAGCAAGTTGAGCATGAAGTGAAACACCGGGCTGTCGAGGTTGCCCGGCGGTTGCTGGATGAAGTCGGCGATGTCGTTGCCGGCGGTGAAGCACTCGGCGCTGCCGGTGATTAGCACGGCGTTGATTTCGGGGTCGGTGTCGGCCTGTTTCAGCGCTTCGGCCAAGTGGTTGTACATGGCGCGGGTCAGGGCGTTTTTCTTGTCGGGGCGGTTCAGGCGCAGGGTCAGCAGGCCGCGTTCGCGTTCAAGCTGGATGGCATCGGTCATGGCGAGTCTCGCGTCGTTAAACGATCAGCGCTCAACCACGGGGAACAAAGACATCCGCCAGCAGTTGGTTGCGCGGCAATCCGGCCAGGTACAAACGTCGGGCAAAGGCGTCGACACTGTCGGGGGCTCCGCAGACTAAGGCCAGGGTTTGCCGGGAAACAAGCCGCAGTTGCGCCAACGCCTGCGGCAACTCGGCCGGGGTCCAGAATTCAATGCTGAGGTTTTCACGCACGTCGCACATGGCATGCAGGGGTTTGGCCAGGTAATGCTCGCTAGCGTCATGGGCGAGGTGAATGACGCGAATGGCGCCTTGGTGATCCTGACGCAACGCTTCGCGCAACACACCGAACAACGGCCCCAACCCCGTACCGGCGGCCATCAGCCACAGTGGCCGGGTGTTCCAGTCCGGATCGTAATGCAGCGCTCCGCCGCGCAATTCGCCGAGGCGGATCGGGTCGCCGATTTTCAGCTGGCGGGCCGCGTCGCTGAATTCCCCCGGCTGGCGGCAATCGAGGTGGAATTCCAGAAAGCGGTCTTCTTCCGGCAGGCTCGCCAAGGAGTAAGGCCGCGCCACGTTGCCGGCCCACAACACCAGATGCTGCCCGGCGCTGTAGCGCAGTGGTCGCTCGGTGGTCAGGCGCAAACGCAACACGCTGGCGCTCAACCAATCGACAGCAGCGACTTGCGCCGGGCGGCCGTCGACGTTCGGATCGAAGGTATGCACCTGCAAGTCCTCGACCACCTGACACTGACACGCCAGTCGCCAGCCTTGCCGACGTTGATCGGCGCTCAAGGCATCGGGACGGCTGTCGCTGGGCAAGCCTTGAACGCATTGCACCAGGCACGCATGGCAACTGCCGGCGCGGCAACTGTAAGGCACGGCCACGCCGTTCTGATTCAAGGCATCGAGCAGGTTGCTGCCCGGCGCCACCGACCAGTGGCGCTCGCCGACGCGCAACTCAGGCATCGACGTTCTCCCACGCTGCCGCGCAGCGATTTCGACCGTCACGCTTGGCGCGGTAAAGCGCCTGATCGGCGCGCTGCAAGGCGTCGTCGAGATCATCGCCCAGCTCCAGCAAGGTCATGCCGGCGGACAAGCTGAGGTGGGCGACGTTGAGACCGATCAACTCGACATCGGTGAAGGCAATGCGCAGCCGCTCGCAACAGGACGTCAGGCGTTCGGCATTGCAGTCGGGCAGCAGCACCACGAATTCTTCGCCGCCATAACGGGCCAACACATCGCCGTCGCGCAGGCAGGCCATGGCCACGGCGGCGAAGGCTTGCAACACCTGATCGCCCGCCGCGTGGCCGTGCACATCGTTGATCCGTTTGAAGTGATCGAGGTCGATCAACGCCAGGCCATGCACCACGCCCGCCTCCATCGCGTTCAGCTCGCGGGAGGCCAGGCGCAGGAAATGCCGGCGGTTGAACAGCCCGGTGAGTTCGTCGGTGGCGACCAGGTCTTCGAGCTGGCGCATCATCCCGCGCAGGGTGTCCTGATGCGCCTGCAAGGCAAACCGGCGTTGGCGCATACGTTGACGCGAGGCCTGGACGTAACGCGCATAAAGCTCCAGCCACACCAATACGATAAGCAGCACGCACACCTGCAACGCGGCGAGCGCCGGGTCGTGCAACTGGAAGTGGTAGCCCTCCCACAGCGTGATCGCACTGAAACTGAAAAACACCAACAACGCGCACCGCACAAACGCACGGCGCGAAAGATGGAACAGCCCGAACAACATGATCAACAGGTAGAACACCAGGAACGCACCGCGCGCCTCATCCAGATTGGCGATCAGCCATGTCTGCCAACCCAGGCCCATCAACACCTGCGCTTCGGTCAGGCTCGGGTCGGAAAACCGCAGGTTGCAGCCGCTGTAAAACACCGCGAACAACGTCGCTTGGGTGATGACCACCAGCGCACTGCCAATGGCCACGCTGGCCAGCGGTTCATCGTAATGCCCGGTGAAAAATGCCAGCCACAGCAATACCAAGGCCAGGGCGTAGGTGCCGGCTGCGAGGGCAAAGCGTTTGAGCAAAAGCCGTTGGATGGCGTTATGGGTCAATCGTTGACTCACCGTGCGAAAGGAGGCTGATCGAGTGTCCTACTCTACAGACCGAATGCCACTTTAGTGGGGTGTCTGATAAATGACCATTCAATTTTCGGGGCAGAAAACTGGCGTCAAAAGCATGTTCGATTTTCACCTGGATCCTGGTGCTTGCCATGGTCCCTGTAGCAGCTGGCGAAGCCTGCGTTCGGCGGCGCAGCAGTCGTGAAATCGGGCACCTCGGTGTATCAGGCAGACCTTAAACACAGGTTTCACGACGGCTGCGCCGCCGAACGCAGGCTTCGCCAGCTGCTACAGGGATCGCGGTGTTATAAGACCAACGATTGACTGTCGGCGGGTGTGCCCGCCACCGAGGCGCGGTATACTGCCGCGCCTTTTTAGCGTCGCGCCAGCAGCCCCGGCGTGCCTTGAAAGGTGCTTGCAACCGACCGATGCACCCAAGCTGCAAGCACCTTATTGAATGTTCCCGTCTTTTAGAGGAGCGCGACTCATGACCGTGATCAAGCAAGACGACCTGATTCAGAGCGTTGCCGACGCCCTGCAATTCATTTCCTATTACCACCCCGTTGACTTCATCCAGGCGATGCACGAGGCCTACCTGCGCGAAGAATCGCCGGCAGCTCGCGATTCGATGGCGCAAATCCTGATCAACTCGCGCATGTGTGCCACCGGCCACCGCCCGATCTGCCAGGACACCGGCATCGTCACCGTCTTCGTCCGCGTGGGCATGGACGTGCGTTGGGATGGCGCCACCATGGGCCTGGACGACATGATCAACGAAGGCGTGCGCCGGGCTTACAACCTGCCGGAAAACGTCCTGCGTGCCTCGATCCTCGCCGACCCGGCGGGCGCTCGTAAAAACACCAAGGACAACACCCCGGCCGTTATCCACTACTCCATCGTTCCGGGTAACACCGTGGAAGTGGACGTGGCGGCCAAGGGCGGCGGTTCCGAGAACAAGTCGAAAATGGCCATGCTCAACCCGTCCGACTCGATCGTCGACTGGGTGCTGAAGACCGTTCCGACCATGGGCGCCGGCTGGTGCCCACCGGGCATGCTCGGCATCGGCATCGGTGGCACGGCCGAGAAAGCCGCGGTGATGGCCAAGGAAGTGTTGATGGAATCCATCGACATCCACGAGCTGAAAAAACGCGGCCCGTCCAACCGTATCGAAGAGATGCGTCTGGAGCTGTTCGAGAAGGTCAACCAACTGGGCATCGGTGCCCAGGGCCTGGGTGGCCTGACCACCGTGCTCGACGTGAAGATCATGGATTACCCGACCCACGCCGCTTCGTTGCCGGTGTGCATGATCCCCAACTGCGCCGCCACCCGTCACGCGCACTTCGTGCTCGACGGTTCCGGACCGGCGTCCCTGGAAGCGCCACCGCTGGACGCCTACCCGGAAATCGTCTGGGAAGCCGGCCCGTCGGCTCGTCGCGTCAACCTCGACACCCTGACCCCGGAAGACGTGCAGAGCTGGAAGCCGGGCGAAACCGTTCTGCTCAACGGCAAGATGCTCACCGGTCGCGACGCGGCGCACAAGCGCATGGTCGAGATGCTGAACAAGGGTGAAACCCTGCCGGTGGACCTCAAGGGTCGCTTCATCTACTACGTCGGCCCGGTCGATCCGGTGCGCGAAGAAGTGGTGGGCCCTGCCGGTCCGACTACCGCGACGCGGATGGACAAGTTCACCCGTCAGATCCTCGAGCAAACCGGCCTGTTGGGCATGATCGGCAAATCCGAGCGCGGCCCGACCGCGATCGAAGCGATCAAGGACCACAAAGCCGTTTACCTGATGGCAGTGGGCGGCGCGGCTTACCTGGTGGCGCAAGCGATCAAGAAATCCCGCGTGGTGGCTTTCGCCGAACTGGGGATGGAAGCGATCTACGAGTTCGATGTGAAAGACATGCCGGTGACCGTTGCGGTCGACAGCAAGGGCGAGTCGGTTCACATCACCGGCCCGGCGATCTGGCAGCAAAAGATCAGTGAAAGCCTGGCGGTCGAAGTGCAATAAGCGCTGCGACGACGAAATAAAAAGGCGACAGGAGCTATGCTCTTGCCGCCTTTTTTATTTGTTTTATATATCTATGTCAAAAAAGTGGTGGAATTCAGCGTGGGAATGCTCAACACCGTCGTGATATGGTTCGCGCCCTCTGCACACTTGTGTAATCCCCGGCATGTTTGAGTCTTCTCGCTCTTTGCGCATAACTCTATACACCCTCCTTATCCTCGCCGGTGCCGCATTGGCGGCCGGGATTGCCCTGCGTCACACCGAACGCCAGGCCCTGGTCGAAGACGCCGCCCGCGCCAATCAGCAATTGGCGCTCTACGCCAACTCCCTGCACACCCTGATTGATCGCTACCGCGCCCTGCCCGCCGTGCTGGCGCTGGACCCGGAGTTGCGCGCCGCACTCGATGGCCAGGTAACGACCGAACAACAGGACGCGTTGAACCGCAAGCTGGAAAAAATCAACGGCGCTGCGCAGTCCTCGACCCTGGAACTGCTCGACCGCACCGGCCTCGCCGTGGCCGCCAGCAATTGGCGTTTGCCCAGCAGTTACGTCGGGCACAACTACGGTTTCCGTCCCTACTTCAGCCAGACCCGCACCCAGGGCACCGGGCGCTTTTATGCGGTGGGGGTGACCAGTGGCATTCCGGGGTATTTCCTGTCCAGCGCGGTGACCAGCGACAGCGGCGAGTTCCTCGGGGCGATGGTGGTGAAGCTCGAGTTTCCGGAACTGGAGCGCGAATGGCGTCAGGGCAGCGACACGCTGCTGGTCAGCGATGCACGCGGCATTATCTTCATCGCCAATCAGCCGGGCTGGCGCTATCGATTGTTGAAACCCTTGAGCGACAGCGATCACGCCGAGCTCAAGGTCACCCGCCAGTACGACAAACAACCGCTGACACCGCTGGACTATCAATCGCTGCAGCGCTTTGACGACAACAGCGATCTGGCGCGGGTCGTCGGGCCTGACGGCACCGCCAATTACCTGTGGGAATCGCTGCCGCTGAGCACTGAAGGCTGGACCTTGCACCTGCTGCGCCGCCCGCAAGTCGCCTTCGAAGACAGCCGCAACGCCGCGCTCGCCGCTGCCGGGTTGTGGCTGGCGCTGGTGTTTCTATTGCTGTTCCTCAATCAGCGCTGGCGCCTGGCGAAAATGCGCCAACGCAGCCGTGAAGAACTCGAACAGCTGGTGGAAGAACGCACCCGCGACCTGCGCACCGCTCAGGACGGTCTGGTGCAGTCGGCCAAACTCGCGGCCCTCGGCCAGATGTCCGCCGCCCTCGCCCATGAAATCAATCAGCCGCTGACGGCCCAGCGCATGCAACTGGCTACGCTGAGGCTGCTGCTCGATCACGGCCGGGTCGATGACGCCTACAAGGCGCTGAAACCGGTGGACGACATGCTGACGCGCATGGCCGCCCTCACCGGCCACCTGAAAACCTTCGCCCGCAAAAGCCCCAGCGGCTTGCGCGAACGGCTGGATTTGGCGGCAGTGGTGGACCAGTCGCTGCAATTGCTCGACGCGCGTCTGCGTGATGAGCAAGTCAGCACCGTGCTGCACCTGACGCGTCCGGCGTGGGTGCGTGGCGATGCGATTCGTCTGGAACAGGTGTTGATCAATCTACTGCGCAACGCCTTGGATGCGATGCAGGACAAACCCTGCAAACGCCTGGAAATCCGCCTCGAAGCCGACGAACAACTTTGGCGCCTGACCGTCACCGACAACGGCGGCGGCATCGCCGAAGAACATCTGCCGAACGTGTTCGATCCGTTCTTCACCACCAAACCGGTGGGTGATGGATTGGGCCTTGGCTTGGCGGTATCGTTTGCCATCGTTCACGAATCGGGCGGGCGTCTGAGCGCCGACAATCACGCCAACGGCGCGGTGTTCACCGTGACTTTACCCATCGACCTGGAGGCCCACGGCCCATGCTGAATTCAGTAATGGTGGTCGACGACGAAAGCAGCATTCGCAGCGCCGTCGAGCAATGGCTGAGCCTGTCGGGTTTCGAGGTGCAGCTGTTCAGCCGCGCCGATGAGTGCCTGGCGCAATTGCCGGGCCACTTCCCGGGCGTGATCCTCAGCGACGTGCGCATGCCCGGCATGACCGGCCTTGAGTTGCTGGCCGAGGTTCAGCGCCGCGATGCCGACTTGCCGGTGATTCTGCTGACCGGCCACGGCGATGTGCCGATGGCGGTCGAAGCGATGCGCGACGGCGCCTATGACTTCCTCGAAAAACCCTTCAGCCCGGAAACCCTGCTGAGCAGTTTGCGCCGCGCCTTGGACAAGCGCCGGCTGGTGCTGGAAAACCGCGCCTTGCATGAGCTGGCCGACAACCGCGCCAAACTCGATGCGACGCTGTTGGGCGTGTCCCGTGGTTTGCAGACGTTGCGTCGGCAGGTGCTGGATCTGGCAGCATTGCCGGTCAATGTGTTGATCCGGGGTGAAACCGGCAGCGGCAAAGAGTTGGTCGCCCGCTGCCTGCACGACTTCGGGCCACGCGCGGACAAGCCATTTGTGGCGCTCAATTGCGCGGCGATTCCCGAGCAGTTGTTCGAGGCTGAATTGTTTGGCCATGAGAGCGGTGCGTTCACCGGTGCCTCGGGTAAACGCATTGGCAAGCTTGAATACGCCGATGGCGGCACGCTGTTTCTCGATGAAATCGAAAGCATGCCGCTGGCCCAGCAGGTGAAATTGCTGCGGGTCTTGCAGGAGCAGAAACTGGAGCGGTTGGGCTCGAACCAGAGCATTCGCGTGGATCTGCGGATCATCGCCGCGACCAAGCCTGATCTGCTGGATGAGGCGCGGGCCGGGCGTTTTCGTGAAGATCTGGCGTATCGCTTGAATGTGGCCGAGTTGCGGCTGCCGCCGTTGCGAGAACGGCGTGAAGACATTCCGTTGCTGTTCGAGTCGTTTGCACAGAATGCCGCCGAGCGTTTGGGCCGCACGTTTCCACCGTTGAGCGGCCCGCAGTTGAGCCATCTGCTGAGCCACGACTGGCCGGGTAATGTGCGTGAACTGGCGAACGTGGCCGAGCGGCAGGTGCTGGGGTTGGGTGAACCGGAACCGGTCGGGATCGATCCCGGGCAGTCGCTGGCGGCGCAGGCGGAAGCGTTCGAAGCGCATTGCCTGCGCTCGGCGTTGACCCGGCACAAGGGGGATGTGAAAGCGGTGCTGGAAGAACTGCAACTGCCGCGCCGGACCTTCAATGAAAAGATGCAGCGCCATGGGCTGACGCGGGAGATGTTCCTGGGTGAATGATCGTTCCCACGTCGAGGCGTCGAACCGTCCGCGTGGGAATGCAGCCCGGGACGCTCTGCGTCCCAAAAAGCCGAACGCGGAGCGTCCGCAGAGGCATTCCCACGCAGAGCGTGGGAACGATCAATCCACAAGCCAGATAAGCAATTTTCCGCTCACGCCCAACCCAACATAAGCGGATTTCCGCTCACCCGACTTTCGAAACCCCTCTAGCCCGGCCCTCTTCCCTTTGGCACACCTCCTGCTATAGCCCAAGCAGGCTGCGTTTCAACGCGCTCCACAAAAACAATTAAACGAAGGATCCTTCAATGGATAACTCCAACGCCCTGCCCCTTGGGTCGGCTGCCGTGCCCGCCAAAGAAAGAACCACCGCCAGTCGCATCAAGTCGATCTTCAGCGGCTCTGTCGGCAACATGGTCGAGTGGTACGACTGGTACGTCTACGCTGCCTTCTCCCTGTATTTCGCCAAGTCCTTTTTCCCCAAAGGCGACACCACCGCCCAACTGCTGAACACCGCCGCGATCTTCGCCGTGGGCTTCCTGATGCGCCCGATCGGTGGCTGGCTGATGGGCCTGTACGCCGACAAGGCCGGTCGCAAGAAAGCACTGATGGCTTCGGTGTATCTGATGTGTTTCGGCTCGCTGCTGATTGCCCTGAGCCCCGGTTATGAAACCATCGGCATCGGCGCACCGATCCTGCTGATTTTCGCCCGCCTGCTGCAGGGCCTGTCGGTCGGCGGCGAGTACGGCACCTCGGCGACGTACCTCAGCGAGATGGCGACCAAGGAACGTCGCGGCTTCTACTCCAGCTTCCAGTACGTGACCCTGATTTCGGGTCAGCTCATCGCGTTGGCGGTGTTGATCGTGCTGCAACAAGTCCTGACCACCGAAGAGCTGTACGCCTGGGGCTGGCGCATCCCGTTCGCCATCGGCGCGCTGTGTGCCGTTGTCGCGCTGTACCTGCGTCGTGGCATGGAAGAAACCGAGTCGTTCACCAAGAAAGTGAAGGCCAAGGAAAGCGCGATGCGCACCTTGATGCGCCATCCCAAGGAACTGATGACCGTGGTCGGCCTGACCATGGGCGGCACCCTGGCGTTCTACACCTACACCACGTACATGCAGAAATACCTGGTGAACACGGTCGGCATGAGCATCTCCGACTCCACCACCATTTCCGCTGCCACGCTGTTCCTGTTCATGTGCCTGCAACCGATCATCGGCGGGCTGTCGGACAAGGTCGGTCGTCGTCCGATCCTGATTGCCTTCGGTGTGCTCGGGACGCTGTTCACCGTGCCGATCCTGACCACCCTGCACACCATTCAATCCTGGTGGGGGGCATTCTTCCTGATCATGGCGGCGCTGATCATCGTCAGCGGCTATACCTCGATCAACGCCGTGGTGAAGGCCGAACTGTTCCCGACCGAGATTCGTGCACTGGGCGTCGGCCTGCCGTATGCGCTGACCGTGTCGATCTTCGGCGGCACCGCTGAATACATCGCGCTGTGGTTCAAGAGCATCGGCATGGAAACCGGTTACTACTGGTATGTGACCGCGTGTATTGCCGTGTCGCTGCTGGTGTACATCACCATGAAAGACACCCGCAAGCATTCGCGGATCGAGACGGACTGAGTCAGCCCGCGCAATAAAAAACAGGGGCAGACCTTAACGGGTCTGCCCCTGTTTTCATTGTCGACGCAGCCCCCTGTAGGAGCGAGGCTTGCCCGCGAAGGCGTCGTGTCAGCCAACATCAATGCTGGCCAGGAAATCGCTTTCGCGGGCAAGCCTCGCTCCTACAGGGACCTCATCGCTGGAAATTATCTGTTCGTCCCAGCACTATGAGCGCCCACGAATAAAGCTTCTGGAACCCGCGCCCATGCCCGACGACATCCACTTCTACGAACCCGCCAACGGCCACGGCCTGCCGCATGACCCGTTCAACGCCATCGTCGGCCCGCGCCCCATCGGCTGGATTTCCTCCCAGGATGCCAACGGCCGTTTGAACCTGGCGCCTTACAGTTTCTTCAACGCCTTCAACTACATCCCGCCGATCATCGGGTTTTCCAGCGTCGGGCGCAAAGACAGCCTGAACAACATCGAGCAGACCGGTGAATTCGCCTGGAACCTCGCCACTCGCCCGCTGGCCGAGCAAATGAACCAGAGCTGCGCCATGGTCCCGCCCGAGGTCAACGAGTTCGAGCTGTCCGGCCTGACCCCGGTCGCCTCGAAAATCATTCAGGTGCCACGGGTGGCCGAAAGCCCGGTGTCCTTCGAGTGCAAGGTCACGCAGATCATTCAGTTGCAGCGGGCGGACGGGAACGTGGTGCCGAGCTGGCTGATTCTGGGCGAAGTGGTCGCCGTGCATATCGCCAAGTGGCTGTTGAAGGATGGGGTGTACGATACCGCCGCGGCAGAACCGATTCTGCGCGGCGGCGGGCCAGCGGATTATTTTCAGCTGGGGCCAGAGGCATTGTTCAAGATGTGGCGCCCGGGGGCGGTCAAGTAATTACCAGAGCAGGTCGGCGTCTTCTTTGACGTCTTTTAGGCGGGTCAGCTCTTTGGCGGCGGCCAGATCAGCCTCGTTGGCCGTCTTGAAGATTTGCCCTTCAAGCACTTTGTGAAAACGTGGCGCACCGGCGCCACCGATGGCTTTGACCGCGATTGCGGCGTGGTAACCACCGTCGCCCGGTACTACAGCGGAAACAGCTTCGAAATGATCAAAGGCTTTACGTGCCATGTCGCGGATCCTGGCTGAGTGAGAATGGAGCCATTAAACCCTCAACCCGCCATTTTGTGTACCCACGACCGGGACTGCCCCCGCGCCTGGTCGGCCGATACGTCCTTGAAGGTATGAAAATCCAGGCTATTGACCACCAGTTCCTGCACCAGCTCGGCAAAAATCTCCATCGCCGGGGTGCTGAAGTAGGCGGTCATCGCTTGCTGGTGGGTCCAGAAACCGGACACCAGCCACAACTCCGGATCGCATTGCGAATGCTGCAGGGAAAAACTCAGGCAACCCGGTGCGCTGCGGGATGGCTCGATCAAGGCGCTCAGGCGCGCACCGAGTTCCGCCGAACGCCCGGCGCGGGCACGGACAAAAGCCATATGACTGACGGGGATCTGCGTAGACATGTTCAACCCTCCCAGGTAGTCGAGCGGCAGCCGTGGGGCGGGCTGCGACAGGATCAAAGGTTAAGCGCGCCGGTGGAAGCGCGGTTAGTCGATTCCTGCCGGCTTGTTGCACAATCCTGCGCGGCGTTTCGATAAACCTGTAACAACCTGTAAAAGCGCTCCTGACGATGAAACACGGCGTTCAAGCAAGTTTTCCTTGGGCTGGCTTGCCATAGAAGCGCCGTTAATTCACCCCGTGCAGAATCAGGCAAGCTTGAGGCAGGATGTGTCTACCGCAACGTCTTGCACAAACTTAAGCTCGCCCCATTACCAACGCACCACCGAGGATGCCTTGCATGTCGTCGCTCGATCACTTTCAAGCCCCGCTGGATGCCGACATGGAGAAACAGCGCGCAGAACTGGCCGCGATCATCCGTCGCAACACCACGGATGATGGCAATTATGCGACTGCCGTCGGTTCGCTGTTCATGTCCAAACACAGCAAGTCCCATGACTTTGCGCCGGTGCTGGCCCAACCGGCGTTGTGCATCATGGCGCAAGGCCGTAAAGAGGTCAGGCTGGCCGACGAATTCTTCAATTACGATCCGCTGAACTACCTGGTGGTCTCGGTCTCGATGCCCTTGAGCGGACGAGTGGTGAATGTCACGTCTGAAGAGCCGATTCTCGCGGTGCGACTGGATATTGATCCGGCAGAAATCACTGCGCTGATTGCCGATGCCGGCCCTTTGGGCGTACCGACCCGCCCCACCGGCCGCGGCTTGTATGTCGAACGGATCGATACGGCGATGCTCGACGCCGTGTTGCGCCTGGCGCGTTTGCTGGATACCCCGAAAGACATCGCCATGCTCGCGCCGCTGATTCGTCGGGAGATTCTTTATCGGTTGTTGCGCAGTCAGCAGGGCCATCGGCTGTATGAGATTGCGATTGCCAATAGCCAGAGCCACCGCATCAGCCAGGCGATCAAGTGGCTGAACGGCAACTATGAGCAACCGCTGCGTATCGATGATCTGGCAAAGGAAGTGAACCTGAGCGTGTCGACGTTGCATCACCGGTTCAAGGCGATGACGGCGATGAGTCCGTTGCAGTATCAGAAACAGCTGCGCTTGCAGGAAGCGCGGCGGTTGATGCTGGCCGAAGGGCTGGAAGCGTCAGCGGCGGGGTATCGGGTGGGGTATGAAAGCCCTTCGCAATTCAGCCGGGAGTACAGCCGGTTGTTCGGGGCTCCGCCGTTAAGGGATTTGGCGCGGTTGCGGTTGAGTGTGTGAACAAGCCTCACACACAATCCGTAGGAGCGAGGCTTGCCCGCGAAGAACGATAACGCGGTCATTCAGATACACCGCGTTGAGGCCTTCGCGGGCAAGCCTCGCTCCTACAGGTACGGTGGGTGTTTTCAGGCGCCGAGTACGCGGCACGCCTCGGCCGGCAGTGTTACCGACACCGGATTGCCAATGCTCAACCCAAACCCCTGACACGGCGTGCTCAACGCGGTAAACGACACCCCGGAACACTCCACCGTCGTTTCAATCGTCGCGCCGATATCCCGCACAAACGTCACCGTACCGAGCAACCGGTTCCCCGCCGTCGCCTGCGGGTGCGACAGTTGCAGGTCTTCAGGGCGAATCAGCATCTTCACCTTCTCCCCCACCACAATGCTGCTGCAGATTGGCACTTCCAGCGCGTCGCCACCCGGCAACCCAACCCTGCCGTTGCCCAGTGCGGTGGCCGGGAAGATGTTGCCCGAGCCGATAAAATCCGCGACAAATTCATTGGCCGGATGACGATAGATTTCAATCGGCGTGCCCACCTGCTGCACCCGATGCTCACCCAACACCACCACGATATCGGCCATGGTCATGGCTTCACGCTGGTCGTGGGTCACCATGATGGTGGTGATGTTCAAGCGTTGTTGCAGTTGACGGATTTCCACCTGCATCGACTCGCGCAACTTGGCGTCCAGCGCCGACAGCGGTTCATCCAGCAGGAGGATTTTCGGGTGGTTGGCAATCGCCCGGGCAATTGCCACGCGCTGGCGTTGACCGCCGGAGAGTTTGGCCACCGGGCGATCAATCATCTCGCTCAGCTGAATCAGCTCCAGCAACTCCACTACCCGCGCCTGCTGATCAGCTTTGCTGACACCGCGCAGTTTCAGCGGATAGGCAATGTTCTCCCCCACCGTCATGTGCGGAAACAGCGCCAGCGACTGAAACACCATGCCGAAATTGCGCTGATGCGCAGGCGTGTGGCCGATGTCTTCACCGTCCAGGCGAATCTCGCCGCCGCTGAGGGTTTCGAGCCCCGCGATCATCCGCAGCAGGGTGGTTTTGCCGCAGCCCGAAGGGCCGAGGAAACACACCAGTTTGCCCTCGGGCAAATGTAGGTTTACATCCTTTACCGCGCAGGCCGAGCCGTAATGTTTCTCGACGTTTTCCAGAATCAGACCAGTCATGTTGCACCTCAAGAAATAAGGTTCTGGCTGGAGGTCGCCGAGCGACGATCAGGCAAGGCAAAAGTCTGCGAAGAAGCGGAGTTGACTTTAGTCAATGAGCATTCTGAGCTGACTTTTAACGCAGCATGATCGAGCGCAGGCACCTCCAGGCAGAAGCTAGAACGAAACGCCGCCTTCACCGACCAGCTTCTCCAACGCCCAGATCAGGACGAAGTCGATCAGCACGATCAGCACGGCAAACGAAAATACGGTGGGGTCGAGCGATGACACGGTGCGGCTGTACATCCAGATCGGCACGGTCATCACGTCGATGGTGTAGAGGAAATAGGTCACGGTGAATTCGTTGAACGAGACGATGAACGCCAGCAGCATGCCCGCCAGAATCCCCGACTTCATCAACGGCACCACCACATCGATAATCGCCCGCAGCGGTGAGGCGCCGAGCATTTGCGCGGCCTCTTCGACTTCGCTGCCGATGGAGAGCATCGCCGCCGTGCAGTTTTTCACCACAAACGGCAGCGCCAGGATCACGTGGGCAATCACCAGCCGCGAGGTGGTCATCTGGAACGGCAGGCTGTCGAACACCAGCAGCAATGCCAACCCCAACACCACCATCGGAAACACCAGCGGCAGCGACATCAGTTGCAGCGCCACGGCCTTGCCACGGAACTCGCAACGGGTCAGCGCGTAGGCCGCCGGCACCGCCACAATCGTGGCGAAGACCATGGTCAGACACGCCACCATCAGGCTGGTGGTCATGGCTTGGCCCAGGCTCAGCACATCGCTGGAGTCAGGCGATACGAAGGTGTGCCAGGCGGCCTTGTACCATTGCAGGCTGTAACTGCTCGGCGGGAAGTCGAGGTTCGACGCACCGCTGAACGACATCACAATCATGGTCAGGATCGGCAACACCGCCAGCAGCAGGATGAAGCCCGAGAGGATGCCGGCAAACTTGCCGGTCTCGCCGGGCAACAGCCCATAACGCTTCTTGGTCAACGTGCTCATTGGGAAGCCTCCAGCATGCGCCGACGACGGCCAGTGATGAATTCGGACAAGGTCATGATCGCGAGCGTGGTGACAATCAGCACCACGCCGGCAGCGGAGGCGGCAGGCCAGTTCATCAGCGGGGCGATCTGGTCATGCACCATTACCGCCAGCATCGGCACGCGCCGGCCGCCAAGCAGCAACGGCACCACGAAACTGCTGGCGTTGTAGGCGAACACCAACGTCGCACCAGTAATGATCCCCGGCATGCTCATCGGCAGCACCACCTGGCGGAACACCTGGAAGCGACTCGCACCGAGGGTGGCGGCGGCTTCTTCATACGTACGCGCAACGCCGCGCATGGCACTGGCAATCGGCAGCACGGCCAGCGGGAACGCGGTTTGCACCAGCCCCATCAACACGCCGTTCTGGTTGTACAGCAGCATGATCGGGCGCTTGATCAGGCCCAGGCCCATCAGTGCCTGATTGAGCATCCCGCCCGGGCCGAGAATCACCAGCCAGCCGTAGCTTTGCAGCAGCAGGTTGACCAGCAACGGCAGCAGCACCGCCGCGAGGAAGATCCGTCGCACGAACGGCGAGGTCAGCCGCGACATGGTGTAGGCCACCGGGATCGCCAGCACGACGGCGATCACTGCGCTGATCAAGGCCAGGCGCAGGGTCAGCAGCAAGGATTTGAGGTAATACGGTTCCAGCAATTGGGCATAACTGGCCAGGCTGAACCCGGTCCATTCCGCGCCTTTGGTGCCCACGCTCATGCGCAGCACCAACAGGCTGGCGGCAATCAGCACGCCCAGAAACAGCATCGACGGCGAGAGGAAAAACCACGCACGGGTCGTCGGCGAAACACCCCGTTTCGCGCGCACGGGAGCGGCGTCGACCGGATGAGTCAGAGGTTGGTGTTCCATAGCAAAGGTCTCGTCAATGGAAAGCAGCTGACAGACACAAGTTTCGAAATCACCGCGAACCCTGTGGGAGCGGGCTTTTGTGGCGAGGGGGCTTGCCCCCGTTCGGCTGCGAAGCAGTCGTAAATCATCTCGCGCGGTGCACCTGATGCACCGCGATGACAGGATTCAGGGCCGCTTCGCGTCCCAACGGGGGCAAGCCCCCTCGCCACAAAAGCCCCCTCCCACAGGGATTTGCAGTGCTTTAAAGACTTGTGTTCGCCACTCGATCAGGAAGAAAAGATTTCCGTGTAGCGACGAATCCATTGGTCATGCACGGAGGCCAGGAAGGCGTTGTCGTGCATGATCGCTTTCTCGGCAATCTGCTCCGGCGTGAGGATGTACGGGCTCTTGCGCGCTTCGGCGGAGATGATCGCCTTGCTGTTGACCGGACCGTTGTAGATGTCCTCGGCCATCTTGCCCTGCACCAGCGGGTCCAGAGAGTGGTTGATGAAGGCGTAGGTCATATCGGTATCGCCAGGACGATTCTTCGGCATTACCGAGAGCATCAGGTCGGTGTAGAAACCTTCCTTCATCCCGAACGTAGCGCCCAGGCCGTAGGCCGGATCGCGGATCTGTTTCGGGAAAAAGGCCGGCGCGTACAGGCCGCCCATGTCCAGGGAACCGGTGCGGAACAGCTCGGCGATCTGGTTCGGGTTTTCACCCAGGGTCACCACGCGATCTTTCAGCTCGGCGAGTTTCTTGAAGCCCGGCTCGATGTTGTGCTCGTCACCACCGGCCAGTTTGGCGGCAATGATGATCAAGTCCATCGCTTCGGTCCAGTTCGGCGGCGGCAGGAAGATGTTCGGCGACAGCTCGGCGTCCCACAGGGCAGCGTAACTGTCCGGTGCCTCCTTGATGGTGCGGGTGCTGTAGACGAGGCTGTTGCACCACAGCAGGTAACCGATGCCGTGACCATTGGCGCCCGTGCGGTATTTCTCCGGCACGTCGACCAGGTTGGGAATGCGGTTGAGGTCGGGTTTTTCCAGCAGGTTGGCCGCAGCCAGGCCTTCCGCGCCGACGCCGGCCAGGGTGATGATGTCGTACTGCGGACGATCACCGGCGGCCTTGAGCTTGGCGACCATTTCCGAGGTGCTGCCGGTGCGGTCAGCGATGACCTTGCAGCCGTATTTGTCTTCGAAGGTGGCTGCGATATTACGCAGTGCAGCCAGGCCGGTGTCATCGGACCAGGTCAGCAGGCGCAGGGTTTTGCCCTGGAAGCGCGTGTCGCTGGCATTGGCCTTGACGAAAGGTAAACTCATGGCCGCCGCGGCTACCGACGCCACGCCCACGGTTTTGATGAATTGACGTCTGTTCAGATCATGCTCGCCCATGAAGGACTCCCTTTGTTTTTGTAGGTATAAGGCAGGTCGAAACTGTTGCATCCGCGCGGCCGGATCAGCGCTATCCCTCGTATTTTCGGGGGCTTGGCTGAACCAGCGAGTTCATCCTGAGGTCGTGCAAAACACCTGACTATCGATAAAAACTCATCGAAGCCATGACAACAGTGCATGCCTCATGTAGGAGCGAGCCTGCTCGCGAAAGGCGCACGGGCGCCGCGTTCACTCAGGCACCTTGCGTCATCGTTGACGTCCTTCGCGAGCAGGCTCGCTCCTACAGTGAAAGGCGTCAGACGGCGCGAATCACGTGTTTGATTTCCTGGAAAGCCTGCAAGCCCCACGGCCCCAATTCGCGGCCGATGCTGCTCTGCTTGTAGCCACCCCAGGCGGTCTGCGGGAAGATCACCTGCGGCGCGTTGATCCACACCAGCCCCGCCTGCAAGGCGTTGGCGACCCGGTCCGCCGCTTCGGCGTCGCGGGTGACCACGCTGGCCACCAGGCCGAACTGGCTGTCATTGGCCACCGCAATGGCCTCGGCTTCGGTAGCAAAACTACGCACGCAGATCACCGGCCCGAAAATCTCTTCACACCACAGCGCACTGCCCTGGGGCACTTCGGTGAAAATCGTCGGCTGCAAAAAATAGCCGCGCGGCAGGTCAGCAGGGCGATTACCACCGCAAACCAGCCTGGCACCCGCGCTCAAACCGCGATCGATGTGGCCGAGCACACGCTGGTATTGCGCCTGATTGACCAAGGCGCCCATTTCCACGTTAGGGTCGAACGGGTCGGCGACGCGAATGGCTTCGGCGCGAGTTTTCAGTTTCGATAAAAATTCATCCGCCAGTTCATCAGCGACCAGCACGCGGCTGGTGGCGGAGCACATCTGCCCGGCGTTGAAGAAACCGCCGCCACAGGCCACTTCCACCGCCAGTTCGACGTCGGCGTCCTTGAGCACCAGCAGCGAGGATTTGCCGCCCAGTTCCAGGCTCACGCCTTTGACGGTTTCCGCCGCCCGTTGCATGACCTGCACACCGACTGCATTGCTGCCGGTGAAAGAGATTTTGGCGATACGCGGGTCGGCCGACAGCGGCGCGCCGACGGCCAGGCCCGTGCCGCAGACCAGGTTGAACACACCATCCGGCAAGCCGGCCTCAGCGATAATCGCCGCCAGTTCCAGCTCCGGCAGCGGCGTGACTTCGGACGGTTTGAGCACCACGCAGCAACCGGCGGCCAGGGCTGGGGCGAGTTTCCAGGCGGTGGTGACCATCGGAAAATTCCACGGCACGATCAGACCCACTACACCGCACGGTTCACGGCGCACGCGGGCGCTGAAGTCGTCGGTGGGCAACTCGACGTTGCTGTCTTGCTTGGCATCGAGGCCTTCGGCCAGACCGGCGTAATATTCGAACGTCGCGATCACGTCATCGACGTCGATGGCTGCTTCGAATAGCGGCTTGCCGTTGTTGCTCGATTGCAACCTCATCAAGTGCTCACGCCCGGCCTGCACGCCGGCGGCGATTCTGCGCAGGATTGCGCCGCGCTCGGTGCCGGTGGTTTTCGACCATTCCTTGAAGGCGTTAGTCGCGGCAGTGACGGCTTGATCGACTGCATGTTCATCGCCGCCGTTCACGGTGGTCAACAGGGCTTCGGTGGCCGGGTTGATCACGCGCAGATGTTCGTTGCCGGCCGACCATTGGCCGTTGATGTAGAGGCCGTCGAGGGTGGTAGGAAAACTCATTTCGACACCGCCTTCATCCACGACGTCTGATCGATTTCAATCAGGGTCGGGCCTTGGCGATCAGCGGCGGTACGCAGTGCGCTGCGCAGCTGCTCGACACCGTTGACCGCTTCAGCCGCACAGCCCAACGCCTTGGCCACACCGATGAAGTCCGGGGTGTAGATGTCCACGCCTACCGGTTCGATGGCGCGGTTGACCATGTACTTCTTGATCTCTTCGTAGCCCTGGTTATTCCACAGCAGCACGATCACCGGAGTGCGCGCTTCAACGGCGCTGGCCAGTTCCGGCAGGGTGAATTGCAGGCCGCCGTCACCAATCAGGCACACCACCGGAGGGCGCGCACCGCTTTCAACACTGCCACCGAGCCAGGCGCCGATTGCTGCCGGCAAGGCGTAGCCGAGGGTGCCGTAACCGGTGGACGAGTTGAACCAGCGGCGCGGGCGTTCCGGGTTGAAGGTCAGGTTGCCGGTGTACACCGGTTGGGTCGAATCGCCGACGAACACCGCGTCTGGCAATTCGTGCAGCACGGTTTCGAGGAAGCGGGTCTGGGCCAGGGTCGGAGCATCCCAAGTCGCGGCGAGGTCTTCGCGCAAACGCGCGGCACGGACCTGACCCCAATCGTTGCGGCGCTCGGCCAGCGACTTGTGCGACAACGCGCTGAGCAAGGCTTGCGCGGCGTTGCGCGAGTCCGCCACCAGGGCGACTTTCGGCGGGTAATTGCGCACGGTCTGGTCGGGGTCGATGTCCACACGCAGCAGTACGCCGGGAATCTCGAAACCGCCAGCGAAGGTGACGTCGTAATCGGTCTCGGCCAGTTCGGTGCCGATGGCCAGTACTACGTCGGCTTCGGCCACCAGGGCACGGGTCGCGACCAGGCTCTGGGTCGAACCGATCAGCAGCGGGTGACTGGATTCGAGCATGCCTTTGGCATTGATGGTCAAGGCCACGGGTGCGTCCAGCAGCTCGGCCAACTCGGTCAGCTCGGCGGCCGCATCGATGGCGCCGCCACCGGCAAGAATCAGTGGACGCTTGGCGCCGGCCAGCAGCGCGGTCATGCGGCTGATGGCGCTTGGCGAGGCACCGGCGCGATCGATGTTCACCGGGAGACTGGCGAGCAAGTCATCGGCCTCTTCCACCAGCACGTCCAACGGAATTTCGATATGCACCGGACGCGGACGACCGGCCTGGAACAGTGCAAACGCACGGGCCAGCACGCCCGGCAACTCCGCCGCCGACATCAAGGTGTGGGAGAACGCCGCCACGCCGCCGACCAATGCGCTCTGGTTCGGCAGCTCGTGCAGCTTGCCGCGACCGCCGCCCAACTGGCTGCGCGATTGCACGCTGGAGACCACCAGCATCGGGATCGAATCGGCGTAGGCCTGGCCCATGGCGGTGGTGATGTTGGTCATGCCCGGGCCGGTAATGATGAAGCACACACCCGGTTTGCCGCTGGTGCGCGCATAACCGTCGGCCATGAAACCGGCGCCCTGTTCGTGACGCGGCGTGACGTGGTTGATGCTCGAACGGGCCAGCCCGCGATACAGCTCCACGGTATGAACCCCGGGAATGCCGAACACCTGCTCGACCCCGTAATCTTCGAGTAACTTGACCAATACTTCGCCGCACGTCGCCATGTCTTTGCCCTTCTTGTTCGTTTGAGACGCCGGGCCTGCGCAGTGTTTATGATGCGTGGGCAGGTCCAGGGATGGCCTCATTGGAACGGGCGACACGTAGCCGCAACAATGGATAAAAAGTCATACTAGCCATGTCCTCACGTCATACCTTGGATCCCAATGAAACGATTGCCTCCCCTGCCGGCGCTGCACACTTTTCTGATCACCGCGCAGTGCTGCAACTTCACCCGGGCCGCCGAACAGCTGTACATCACCCAGGGCGCGGTGAGTCGGCAGATCGCCGGGCTGGAAGAACATCTGGGTTATGAATTGTTTATCCGACAGGCCCGGGGCTTGAGCCTGACCGCTGAAGGCCGCGAATGGCTGCCACGGGTCCAGCAGATTTTCGGCTTGATCGACGAGGCGGTCGAGCAGATCGGCGAGAAGCGCGAAACCCTGCAACTCAAGGCGCCGACGTGCGTGATGCGCTGGTTGTTGCCGCGCCTGGTGCAGTGGCAGAGGGAGCGTCCGGATGTGCCGGTGGAATTGACCACCACGGTGAAACACGGCGTGGATTTTCATCGCGAGCAGTTCGATGCGGCGGTGATTTATGGCGTACCACCGGAGACGTCACTGGCGTCCCACAGACTGTTCGATGAGCAACTGACGCCGGTCTGCTCCCGGCCGTATCTCGAAGGACCGATGCCGTTGCAGGCACCGGAAGATCTGGAACAACACATGCTGTTGCATCCGACCCGTGACGAACGCGACTGGAAAGCCTGGCTGGCCAGCGCCGATGTGCGCTTGAGCAATGTCGGCAAGGGCCAGCATTTCGAAACCCTGGACCTGGCGATGTCGATGGCGTCCCAGGGGACTGGCGTGGCGATTGGGGACTGGTCGCTGATTGGCGACGACCTGAGCGCCGGGCGGCTGGTGATGCCGTTTGAATTGAAGGTAAAGACCGGGTTGGCCTATTACCTGGTATTCCCGGAAAAACCCGGGCCTTCGCCGAAATTACGCGAGTTGATGGGGTGGTTGGTGGAGCAGGCCCAGTCGCGCTGAGCCCTGCCGGCTTGACGAATACCCTTTGGGAGCGAGCCTTTGTGGCGAGGGGGCTTGCCCCCGTTCGGCTGCGAAGCAGTCGTAAAACCTGTGAATGCGGTGTATCTGAAAGAATGCCGGGGAGTGCTTCGCACTCCAACGGGGGCAAGCCCCCTCGCCACAAAGGCTCGCTACCACATTGGTTTTCAGTAGGGACTCAATACCCGACAGTGAACCGCTGCCGCGAATGCTTCGGCGCTTCCACTTCATCGATCAGCGCAATCGCGTAATCGGCGAACGAAATCCAGCTCCGCCCAGCACTGCTCACCAGCAAATCATCCTTGCCAAGCCGAAATGTCCCCGAGCGCTCACCTTCGACGAACTCCGCCGACGGGGACAGGAACGTCCAGTCCAGATCCTGTTCCTGACGCAGGTTTTCCAGAAACAAAGCCCCGGCACTGGCCTCAGCCTTGTACTCCTCCGGAAAGCCTTCGCTGTCGATCACCCGTGTGCCATCCGGCAGCAACAACGAACCCGCACCGCCCACCACCAGCAGACGTTTCACCCCGGCCTTCTTCACCGGCCCGATCACGGCACTGGCAGGCAGGGTCGCGAAGTGCGCCGCGCTGATGACCACGTCATGGCCTTCGACGGCGGCTTGCAGTGCCTCAGCATCAAGAGCATCGACGTTTCGGGTGACCACACCGGCACGCGGGCCGATTTTCGAGGTGTCGCGGGCGATGGCAGTGACGCTGTGACCACGACGCAGGGCTTCTTCCAGCAGTTGGCTGCCGGCACGGCCGGTGGCACCGATGATTGCGATTTTGCTCATGACGTTCTCCAGTTGGCTTGGTTGTACCTGATCATTCCCACGCTCTGCGTGGGAATGCCTCAACGGACGCTCCGCGTTCGGCTTTAGAGGGGACGCAGAGCGTCCCGGGCTACATTCCCACGCAGAGCATGGGAACGATCACTCATTCACCCCACTTCATCTCACCCTTGGCGACTTTGGCGCTCAGCTCCAGGGAGCTTTCTTCGCCCAGGGTAGGGAAGCGTTGTTTCATCGCGGCGATCAGCGCGGTGGAGTCTTTGGCCCTTGGGGTTTCTTCGTCGAAGGCCTTGATGTAATCGGCGGTGAACTGCACGGCGGCCAGCGAACGGGCGCTGTCTCCCAGGTAATGCCCCGGCACGATGGTTTTCGGTTTCAGGGTTTCGATGGAGCGCAGCGTAGCCAGCCAATCGGCGTGGGATTGCGCGGTTTGCGTGTCAGCCATCCACACGTGGATGTTTTCTGCCACGACCACACCACCGACCACGGCCTTGAGCGACGGGATCCAGACAAAGGTCCGGTCCGGCTGTTTGCCGTCCAGTCCCACCACCTGCAATTTCTGCCCTTCGAGCATCAGGCTGTCGCCCTTGAGTACGCCGGGCACAATGGTTTTGGCCGGCACGTCGGCGCCCATTTTCGGGCCCCAGAACGCCAGTTTGCCGTCGACGGTGTGCTTGATGTGATCAACGGTTGGCTGCGAGGCGAGCACCTTGGCGTTCGGGAACGCGGCGGTCAGGGTGTCGAGGCCGAAGTAGTAATCCGGGTCACCGTGGCTGATGTAGATGGTGGTCAGTTGCTTGCCGCTGGCGCGGATCTTCTCGACCACCTGTTCGGCCTGGGATTTACCAAATTGCGCGTCGACCAGAATTGCTTCTTTCTCGCCGCTGACCAGAACCGAGGTCACCGGGAAAATCGCCTTGTCGCCCGGGTTGTACACGTCCAGGGTCAGGGTCGATGCCGCCGCCGCGTGGGCCGCGAAGCCGAGGGTGGCGGTGGCCAGCAAAATGCGCTTGAGAGAGGTGAAGCCGATCATCTGTTGCTCCGTTGTCCGAATGCCGTGTCTGGCGATGGGGACAGAGCTTAGTTGCATGACTCAGTACAAAAAATGCGATGCTTGAACATAGTTTGTTTCTGAAAGCGGGCAAATCATGGATCGTCTACAAGCAATGCGGGTGTTCGTCTCGGTAGTCGACCTCGGCAGTCAGTCGGCCGCCGCCGATCATCTGGACCTGTCACGGCCAGTGGTTTCGCGGTACCTGGCGGAACTGGAGGATTGGGTCGGTGCACGCCTGATGCACCGCACCACGCGCAAACTGAGCCTGACCGCCGCCGGCAGCGAAATCCTGCCCCGGTGTCGGCAGATGCTCGACTTGTCCACCGACATGCAAGCCGCTGTCAGCGAGCCGGATGAGGCGCCACGCGGCCTGCTGCGCATCAGCGTCAGTACCTCGTTCGGCCAGGCGCAATTGGCGGACGCCATGGCGGCTTACGTCAAACGCTACCCCGGTGTGAGCATCGACATGCAGATGCTCGACCGCACGGTGAACCTGGTGGATGAGCGCATCGACCTGGCGATCCGCACCAGCAACGACCTGGACCCGAACCTGATCGCCCGGCGGCTGACGGTTTGCCGCTCGGTGATCTGCGCCTCCCCCGCTTACCTGAGCGAACATCCGACGCCGCAACGGGTCGAGGACTTGAGCCAGCACAACTGCCTGACCCACTCCTACTTCGGTAAAAGCCTCTGGCATTTCGAGGAGGATGGCGAGCCGGTGTCGGTGCCGGTGCAGGGCAACATCAGCGCCAACGAAGCCAGCACCTTGCTGCGTGCGACCATGGCCGGAGCGGGCGTGGCGATGCTGCCCAGTTATCAGGCCGGCGTGCATATCCACAGCGGCGAACTGATCCGCCTGCTGCCACACGCCGAGCCACGGCAGATGAGCGTGTACGCAGTGTACGCCTCACGCAAGCACATGCCGGCGGCGCTGCGCAGCATGCTGGATTTTCTTGTTTTAAAGTTCCCGGAAGAACCGGCATGGGATATCGGCCTGTAACCGAATCAAAAATGTGGGAGTGAGCCTGCTCGCGATAGCGGTGGTTCAGTCGACATAGTTGTTGAATGGACAATCGCTATCGCGAGCAGGCTCACTCCTACAGGGGGATATCAGTGTTCTGAATGCCGGGGTACATGCGCAGCCCCTGTCACTGGAAACTCACCCGCGCTGACCTATGCTGAAAGTAATACCGAAGGGTATTCGTTCAGAGGTCAACGCCATGAACACCAAAACAAGAAGATACCTCGCCATATTCATCACCTGCGCGGCGACGCTGGCGCTGTATGGCACCGCCGCCTGGCGTGTCGAGCAGTTGCGACAACTGCCTCGCGACTACGCGAGTTGTAACTTCGAGCGCTGCATTCCCCACAACGCGACCCTCAACGCCCTTCGGTAACGAAGGCGGTCAGGCCTCGTTGTCCTGATCGGCCTTCAAGCGGTCGCGAAAAGCCTTGGGCGAGATCCCCACCCGACGCCGGAAAAGGCGTGTGAAGTTGGTCGGATCGGAAAACCCCAACACGTCGGACATTTCGTAAATGGTCATGCTGGTGTAGGTCAGCAAGCGCTTGGCCTCCAGCAATTGACGCTCGTGCATGATCTGCAACGCCGGTTGCCCCGCCAGCTCACGGCAGGTGCCGTTGAGGTGCGAAACGGAGATTCCCAGCCGATGCGCCAGGTCCTCGACCTTGACGTGCTGGCGGTAGGTCTCTTCCACCAGCTGGATAAACCGGTTGAGGTATTCCCGGGCACGATGCGGACGCTGATTGGCATTGCGGCGTGACATCACCTGACGGCTGACCCACACCATGATCACGCTGACCAGCGAATGCATAAGCATTTCGCGCGCCGGCTGGTGGCCGGTGTATTCGTCCTGCAATGCCGAGAACAGGCTGTTGAGGTACTCGCTATCCTTGCCCGCCGGGTAACTTTCGGCTTGGGCCAGCGCGTTCACCGAATTGCCCAGTTGCGCCTGAAGATGGGTCACCAGCGGCGCGGCCAGGGTTACGACGAATCCTTCGACGTCTTCGGAAAACCGGTAACCATGCACCGATAACGGCGGCAGTATCAGGATCGCCGGTTCCGTCAGTTGCGTGTTTTTGCCTTCGATTTCAAGCTCTGCCTGACCTTTGAATACGAAGAGCAACTGGCACAAATCGGCATGACGGTGGGGTTTGATTTCCCATTGATGTTCGCGGCTGCGTTTGGAAATGGTTTCACAGTGCAGCAAGTCGGGGGTCGGCCAGTCCAGGCTTTCACCGTAGAGCTTGAACACTGGAATCGAAGGCAGGTCAGGCTTGTTCATCACTTCAATCCAGGCCTCAGAGGGTTACGGGCGATAATCGCACCGATTGGCAGAATGTACAGGTATCGGCTCAGTTTTCACCTTCAATTGACAGACCCGCAAGGGAAAAATGCAAGCACTCGATCCATAAAAATCATTCACCGGCCTTGGTCGCGTGAAGCTTGCGAGTCATAACAACAATGAAAATGCTGAAAACCCAAATTGCCATCATTGGCGCAGGCCCTTCCGGTTTACTACTCGGCCAGTTGCTGCATAACGCCGGAATCGACACCCTGATTCTCGAACGCCAGACCCCGGACTATGTGCTCGGGCGAATCCGCGCCGGTGTCCTCGAACAAGGCATGGTAGAGCTGTTGCGTCAGGCAGGGGTGGGTCAGCGCATGGACGCCGAAGGGCTGGTCCATGGCGGCTTCGAACTGGCCCTCGACGGGCGCCGGGTACACATCGATCTGCAAGCCCTGACCGGTGGCAAAACCGTGATGATCTACGGCCAGACCGAAGTCACCCGGGACCTGATGGCCGCTCGTCGGGAGGCTGGCGCGCAGACGATTTATCAGGCTGGCAACGTCGTACCGCACGGGATGAAAACCGCAGAACCGTTCGTGACGTTTGAGAAAGATGGCGAGACCTGGCGCCTCGATTGTGACTACATCGCCGGCTGCGACGGCTTCCATGGCGTGGCGCGACAGTCGATTCCCGCCGAGTGCCTGAAGGTCTTCGAGCGGGTCTATCCATTCGGCTGGCTGGGGATTCTCGCCGATACGCCGCCGGTTCATGAAGAACTGGTCTACGCCCGCCACGAGCGTGGCTTTGCCCTATGCAGCATGCGCTCGGCAACTCGCACGCGTTATTACCTGCAGGTGCCGGCGGACGAAAAGGTCGAGGACTGGCCGGATCAGCGCTTCTGGGATGAACTCAAATCGCGTCTGCCTGCTGCGTTGGCCGACTCCCTGGTGACCGGGCCGTCCATCGAAAAGAGCATCGCGCCGCTGCGTAGTTTTGTGGTCGAGCCGATGCAGTACGGGCGGATGTTCCTGGTCGGCGACGCCGCGCACATCGTCCCGCCCACCGGCGCCAAAGGTTTGAACCTGGCGGCCAGCGACGTCAGCACCTTGTTCACTATTTTGCAGAAGGTTTACCGCGAGGAGCGCGTGGATTTGCTGGAGAAATACTCCGAAATCTGCCTGCGCCGGGTCTGGAAAGCCGAACGGTTTTCCTGGTGGATGACCTCAATGCTGCACCAATTCGACGATCACGACGCCTTCAGCCAGCGCATCTGCGAGTCGGAACTGGACTACTTCGTGCACTCCGAGGCTGGTCGAAAAACCATTGCAGAAAATTACGTCGGGCTTCCTTACGAGGCTATCGAATAGCCTGCTACCCGAGGGCGTGTCATCCATTATTTCCCGCGTCGCGCCGGGTGTGCTGTTGCGCAGGGCAAGGCGCGAGGAGCGCGGTTTGGTCATTCCAAATAAGCTCCGAGCAACGCAGCCCTGCGCAACAGCACGCCCGGCCCTTCGGGTTGTCGCCTGAAAGCGGGCCATGCTGCGTTGAAGTCCTCGGCAAGGAAACAACCCTTACCTTCGGACTTCGCCTTGCCTGGCCCGCTTTCAGGCGGCAACGCGACGCGGGAAATAATGGATGACACGCCCTGATACACTGGCGAGCATCCCCGCTCGCCTTGCCCCTTGCGGGTCAATCACTGCCCGCAGGTTTCCAGCCGTGACCAATCTCAACCAGCCTGTAACGCCCAAACCGGCCATTCGCAGCGTGTTGATCGCCCTGATGCTGGCGATCTTTCTCGGCGCACTGGACCAGACCATCGTCGCCGTTTCAATGCCGGCCATCTCCGCGCAATTCAAGGACGTCAGCCTGCTGGCCTGGGTGATTTCCGGCTACATGGTGGCGATGACCGTGGCGGTGCCGATCTACGGCAAACTCGGCGATCTGTACGGGCGACGCAAGTTGATGCTGTTCGGCATGGGGCTGTTCACCCTCGCCTCGCTGTTCTGCGGCATGGCCCAGAGCATGGAGCAACTGGTGCTGGCGCGGATCATTCAGGGCATCGGCGCGGGCGGGATGATTTCGGTCAGCCAGGCGATCATCGGTGACATCGTCCCGCCCCGGGAGCGCGGTCGCTACCAGGGCTATTTCAGCAGCATGTACGCCGTGGCCAGTGTCGCCGGCCCGGTGCTCGGCGGTTACATGACCGAATACCTGTCCTGGCGTTGGGTGTTTTTGATCAACCTGCCGCTGGGCCTCGGGGCCTGGCTGGTGGCCAATCGCACGCTGGTGGGTTTGCCCGTGCCACAACGCCAACCGATCATCGACTACCTCGGCACGTTGCTGATGATTATCGGTTTGACCGCCTTGCTGCTGGGCATCACCGAAGTCGGTCAAGGCCACTCATGGCGCAGCGTCGAAGTGCTGGGTCTGCTCGGGTGTTCGGTGCTGGTGCTGGCGCTGTTCGTCTGGCATGAGCGCCGGGCGCGGGAGCCGTTGCTGCCGATGCACCTGTTCGCCAACCGCAACGCGATCCTGTGCTGGTGCACGATTTTCTTCACCAGTTTCCAGGCCATTTCGCTGATCGTGCTCATGCCGCTGCGCTTCCAGAGCGTCACCGGCGCCGGGGCCGACAGCGCCGCGCTGCACCTGTTGCCGCTGGCCATGGGCTTGCCGATCGGGGCTTATTTCGCCGGACGCCGCACGTCGGTGACCGGGCGCTACAAACCGATGATCTTGACGGGGGCGGTGCTGATGCCGATTTCGATTCTCGGCATGGCCTTCAGTCCGCCCCAGGCATTTTTGCTCAGTAGTCTGTTTATGTTGCTCAGCGGCATCGCCAGCGGCATGCAATTCCCGACTTCATTGGTCGGCACGCAAAACTCGGTGGAACAGCGGGATATCGGCGTGGCCACCAGCACCACCAACCTGTTCCGCTCCTTGGGTGGCGCGGTGGGTGTGGCGTTGATGTCGGCGCTGCTGCTGGCGTTGCTGCAGGATTCAAGCTTCGCCCACCTGGCCGGCTCGTCGATGATCGCCGAGGGCCGTTCGGGGAATGTGTTGCTGGATGGCTTGAACGCTGCACCAGGGGAGGCGCAGAACGCCTTGCGCGCGGAGTTGCTGCTGACCTTTCGGCATTTGCTGATGGTCAGTGCGGCGGTGTCGTTGCTGGGGTTGGCGGCGGCGATTGCGATGCCGAACAGGGTGTTGCGGGGGCGGGAGGATAAGGTTCGCTGATTCCTCCGACTGATCGTTCCCACGCTCCGCGTGGGAATGCCTCAACGGACGCTCTGCGTTCGGCTCTTTGGGACGCAGAGCGTCCCGGGCTGCATTCCCACGCGGAGCGTGGGAACGATCACCATCAAGGGCTGTAATACCCCACCGCCACGAGAAAATGCCCGACCTTTTTCAGGTAGGCATGCTTGTCTTCCACCTTGCCGGTCACCGGGTTTTTCCAGCGGTATTCGTATTCGCCGTAATCCTGTTTGGCAATAAGTGCCAGGATCGGCTCGCCCACCGGCTTGCCTTCCGGGTCCTTGATCTTGCCGAAGTCGGTATTGATCAGCCGCAGGTTGGTGCCATGGGCTACGTATCGCTGGGTGTTCAAGTCGACGACGAACACGTACAGGTCATCCTGCAAGTACCCGCCCTTGAGGGAATTGATCGCGGTCAGCGTGCCCTTCTCGTCCTTGGCCAGATCCGTCGCCGCTTTGTTCAGCAAGGCCATCGCCTGTTCCGCCGACGCCCGTGGCAAGTAATAACCCACGGCCAGAATCCGCTGGCCAACGCGCTGATAGAACACATGCTTGCGCTCGACTTTGCCGTCGGACCAGTTCTGCCAGCGATATTCGGCCTGCTGGATGCCATTGCCCTCCGGCACTTTCAAGGCGTCTTTGAAGGCCTTCTGCAAATCCGGCCCGAGCGTTTCCGATACATCACGCCCGATCAACGCCGAAGACGGCCCGCCACTGGCGAGCATCACGCCCTTGGTATCGACCACGAAGACGTAACGATCCTTGTCGACAAACTCGCCCTGACGGCTGAACGCCGCGAAGGCCTTGTCGCCGTTGTCGTGGTAGTACGCTAGGGCTTTTTCCAGCAAGGCTTTGGCCGCCTGGCTGTCATCCTTTTCCGCCGTAGCCGCCTGAACCTGCCCCAGACACAGCAACAGCATCCCGCCCAGCACGGCCAACTTGTGCAGCCCCCCCATAGCGCATCCCCTCGTTCTTGTCGGTGTTTCAAGAGCGTAGACGGGTTGGGGATATGTACGAATATTCAGCGATGCGCAGGACAACGCGGCAGACGGGGGTTGTGTGGCTAGGGAGCTTACCTGTGGCGAGGGGGCTTGTCGGAACGCCGCATCGCCCCGTTCGGCTGCGCAGCAGTCGTAAATCAGGCGACTCGGATTAACTGAAGGACCGCGGAGAATGGTCTTAGGGCGGCTTCGCCACCCAACGGGGGCAAGCCCCCTCGCCACAGGCAAGCCCCCTCACCACAGGCGCGCGCCCTTCGCCACAGGTGTGCAGCGAACGGGGCTATTGCGCCCGGGCGCGGAGTTGCTGCTGCAGATTCTGGATCTGCGCCTGAAGGGTGTTGATGTTGCGGGTGGTCTGGCCGCGGAAGGCATCGAACTCGGCGGTATTGGTGACGCCTTGCGCAGCGGCCGGGCGGTTGTCTTGCTGGCTTTTGAGCACGATCATGTCTTGCTCCAGACGCTCGATGGCGGCGCTCGGGTTGCCCTGTTTCTTCAGCGCGACGATGTCGGCGCCGAGGCTTTTGAGCTGGGCGTCGAATTTGCTGGTGTCGTCCGGGGCGCTTTTCAGCGCGGCCAACTCGGTGCTCAAGGCGTTGACCTGCGCCTGCAATTTCGTGTTGGCGGTCTGGTGTTCGGTGCTCTGGGCGGTCATCTGCACCAGGCGCTTGTCCAGATCGCTGGTTTGCGCGGTCATTTGTGCCAGACGCTTGTCCAGATCGCTGGTCTGACCGACCACACCTTGCTGCTGCTTGCTTTGATCCTGCAGTTGGTTTTCCAGTTGCTTGATTTGCAGCTTCAGGGCTTCGCTGTCGCTGGTGACGTTGGTCTGGCTGGCGACCACCTTGCCGGAAATGTCCTGCAAGCGCCCCGCCGCATCCTCACTGATACGCGCGAAACTTTCCTGGGTCGCCACCAATTGCTGTTCCATCAGCGAAATCTGCTGAAAGCTCCACCAGGCAAGGCCGGCGAACGCAAAGAACAAGGCGCCGACCAATGCCCACAGAGGGCCGGTGCTGGCGCTTTTGACCTTGACGACCGGCGCCGTCCGCGAATGCACGGAGGTGCGAGTAGTGGTCGGAAAATCATCGTCATCGAGGACGTCGGCACGCAGGCTCGGTACATCGTCGAAGTCGTCGTTGGCATCGTTACGCATGGACATTGAGTCAACCTTTGTGGAACGCGGTGATGGCTGTATGCGGCGAGTATAAACCCCACTGCCGCAGCGATTGACCCTCAACGCCAAACTCGGTTCAGTGCTGGCAGGTTTGTCACTGCAAAAGTCAGCGAATGTCCTGGGCTTTCCACCAGCCGCAGAATTCATCGAGGGCCGTCCAGAGACTGACTTTCGGATCGTAGTCCAGATATTGCCGGGCGCGGCTGATGTCCAGGGTGAAGTTTTTGTTCATGACCTGCATGCCCAGTCGCGACAGCGTCGGCTCGGGACGCCCCGGCCACAACTTGCACACCCCTTCGTTGAGCGCGGCAACGCTGTAGGCCAGGCCGTAGGAACGGTAGCGCGTCACTTGTGGGACTTCCATCTTGCGCATGACGTAATTGACCACATCCCACAACGGCACCGGCGTACCGTTGCTGATGTTGTAGGCCTTGCCCAGCGCCGAACCGCTGGCCAGCAGACTGCTGAGCAACGCTTCATTGAGGTTCTGCACGCTGGTGAAATCGACCTTGTTCAGGCCATTGCCGATGATCGCCAGGCGGCCCTTGCGCTGCATCTTCAGCAGCCGCGGGAAGATGCTCATGTCCCCCGCTCCTGTCACGAAACGCGGGCGCAGGGCCAGGGTTTCGAGACCGAATTCCTGTGCACCGAAGACCTTTTGCTCGGCGAGAAACTTGGTGGCGGCGTAGGGATGCTTGAAACGTTTAGGCACCTGTTCTTCGGTCAACCCCAGATGATCACGGCCATCGAAGTAGATCGACGGTGACGACAAATGCACCAGGCGCCGGACCCGCTGCTTCAGGCAGGCCTCGACCACGTTTTCGGTGACCTGCACGTTGCCTTGATGAAAGTCCTGATAACGCCCCCACAAACCGACCGCGCCGGCGCAATGCACCACCGCTTCGACATCGGAGCACAGCTCGCGCGCCAGTTCCGGGTCGCTCAAGTCACCCGGGATAAACTCTGCGCCACGGCGCACCAGGTGTTCGACGCTTTCGGCCCGGCGACCATTGACCCGCACGTCCAGGCCCTGCTCCAGGGCGAAACGCGCAAAGCGTCCGCCAATGAAGCCGCTTGCGCCGGTAACCAGAATCTTCATGTATTGCTCCGATGTCTTTCGTTTTGCGTAATGCGTGAGTCTTGACGCTGCCCGTCAGTCCAACGGCACCAGCCATTGCTTCGACGAACGCACCAATTGATCGGTCAGCAACCCCAGCAGCTGACCGCCATTGCGCCAATGATGCCAGTACAACGGCACATCGATGGGCTTATCTGGCAAAAGCTCCTGCAATACACCGCGTTCCAGCTGCTCGCGCACCTGCAATTCGGGCACCAGGCCCCAGCCAAGTCCGGCTTCGGTCAAGCGGATGAAGCCTTCAGACGATGGGCATAAATGGTGTTCGAAACCGCCATCGACACCGAGGGACGCGAGGTAGCGATGCTGTAGGAAATCGTCCGGGCCGAACACCAGCGCCGGGGTTTTGGCCAGCAGTTCAGCACGCACGCCTTCGGGAAAATGCCGCGCGATGAACGCCGGGCTGGCCAGCGCTCGATAACGCATGGCGCCCAACAACACGCTGCGCGCGCCAGCTACCGGGCGCTCACTGGCGCAGATGCACGCAGCCACTTCGCCAGCGCGCATGCGTTTGAGGCCGACCGTCTGGTCTTCGACGACCAGATCCAGCAGCAGGTGTTGCTCGGCGCAGAAATCACTGACGGCTGCGGCCCACCACGTGGCGAGGCTGTCGGCGTTCAGGGCGATGCGCAGGCGTTCCGGCAGACCTTCTTCGTCCAGCGCGGGCACCAGCGTCTGGAGATCCCGCTCCAGCAATCGCACTTGCTGGACATGGTTGAGCAGCCGCCGACCAATTTCGGTAGGCGCCGGCGGTGTGACCCGCACCAACACCGGCTGGCCGACCCGCGCTTCCAGTAACTTGATGCGCTGGGAAATCGCCGATTGCGACAAGCCCAGCACCTGCGCGGCGCGCTCGAAACCGGCCTGCTCCACCACCGCAGCCAGGGCAGAAAGCAATTTATAGTCGAACATCAGTTTTCCTAATGAGCGATCAGCATGATTGGTTTTTCTTATACCGCGTTGCACCGGAGAATAGCCAGCAAGCACTCTTGAACAAGGATCACCGACATGGCTGGCGAAACTTCATTGGCAACACTGCTGCGCAGCATGAGCCCGCAGCTCAACGACGGCGAATACGTGTTCTGCACCCTGCGCGACGGTAAGTTGCCCGCTGGCCTTGAGATCGTCGGCAGCTTTCGCGAGCAGGAAGGGCTGACAGTGATTCTGGAACGTTCCCACGCGGAACAGGCTGGTTTCAGCTTCGACTACGTCGCGGCCTGGATCACCTTGAACGTGCACTCAGCCCTCGAAGCCGTCGGCCTCACCGCGGCCTTCGCCACGGCATTGGGCCAGGCCGGCATCAGTTGCAACGTGATCGCCGGTTATTACCACGACCATTTATTTGTCGGTCAGGCCGACGCCCAACGCGCCGTACAAGTCCTGCGGGATCTGGCAGCCAACGCGGAGTAAAACCTTATGTGGCAAAGCTATGTGAACGGCCTGCTGGTGGCCGCGGGGCTGATCATGGCGATCGGCACTCAGAATGCATTTGTACTGGCGCAGAGCCTTCGGCGCGAACATCACCTGCCGGTGGCGGCACTGTGCGTGGTTTGCGATGCCTTGCTCGTGGCTGCCGGGGTATTCGGGCTCGCAACGGTACTGGCGCACAACCCGACATTGCTGGCGGTTGCCCGCTGGGGCGGCGCGGTGTTTCTGATTTGGTATGGCAGTCAGGCGTTACGCCGGGCGTGCTCGAAACAAAGCCTGCAGCAAGGCGAAAACCAGACGGTGCGCTCGCTGCGTGCGGTGATGCTCAGTGCTTTGGCAGTGACGTTACTTAACCCGCACGTTTATCTGGATACGGTGTTGTTGATCGGCTCCCTCGGCGCGCAACAAACCGAGCCCGGCGCTTATGTCGTGGGCGCAGCCAGTGCATCGTTGTTGTGGTTTTTCACCCTGGCACTGGGCGCGGCATGGTTGGCACCCTGGCTGGCCCGGCCGAGTACCTGGCGGATTCTCGACCTGCTGGTGGCGGTGATGATGTTTGCCGTGGCGTTTCAATTAATCGTCGCGCCCTAATTATTCCAAAAGGCTCTGGAACCTCTATCCCACACAGTTGTTGCGTGGTTATGCCGCACCCCCGGTGCTATGATCCGATCCGATGCGCCGCAAAGAGTACAAACTCCCCGGCGCTTGTCTGGCCGCCCGTGATCGGCCTTGCGCTCACCGCAACTGACCTGATTAGGAGAATCATCATGGCTTTCGAATTGCCGCCGCTGCCTTACGCACACGATGCCTTGCAGCCGCACATTTCCAAGGAAACTCTGGAATACCACCACGACAAGCACCACAACACCTACGTCGTGAACCTGAACAACCTGGTGCCAGGCACCGAGTTCGAAGGCAAGACCCTGGAAGAAATCGTCAAATCTTCCTCGGGCGGCATCTTCAACAACGCCGCGCAGGTCTGGAACCACACTTTCTACTGGAACTGCCTGGCGCCAAACGCCGGTGGTCAACCAACCGGCGCACTGGCTGAAGCCATCAACGCTTCTTTCGGTTCGTTCGACAAGTTCAAAGAAGAATTCAGCAAAACCTCCATCGGCACCTTCGGTTCCGGTTGGGGCTGGCTGGTGAAAAAGGCTGACGGTTCCCTGGCTCTGGCCAGCACCATCGGCGCCGGCAACCCGCTGACCAGCGGCGACACCCCGCTGCTGACCTGCGACGTCTGGGAACACGCTTACTACATCGACTACCGCAACGTTCGTCCGAAATACGTCGAAGCGTTCTGGAACCTGGTCAACTGGAAATTCGTGGCTGAGCAATTCGAAGGCAAAACCTTCAAGGCTTAAGCTCGACGCCAGACAAGAAACCCGGCTTTTACGCCGGGTTTTTTTATGGGCTGGAGAAAGTCAGGCCGCTTGCGGATCGACGTTATCCAATGCCCGGTTCACGGCTAACTCCGCCAGCATGATGATCTGCTGGATCGCCATCACGGTGTTGCGCTGCGGACCGATGAGGTTCGTGGCGAAATCGCTGGCCATGACGCTGGCGGAGGCCAATGACTCGCAGGCCTGGGCGAGGAGGCTTTCCGTGTCCATGTCCGGGGCGATCATGAACATCGTGCTGGGGCGACGGGGTTTTTCGAGGTATGGGTCCGGCGGATCGAGGTAGTAGTCGAGGGCGCGTTTTATGGCTTCGCGGTCTCTGAGGAGCGCTTCGGCTTCGGTGGTTTCGGCGGCGGGTGCGATGTTAACGGGTGGGTCGGGAATCAATTTGTCCATTGAATTTCTCCAGCGTTGGAGCCTCCACTTGCCGCTTCTCACACGGCAAAGAGGTGGCAGCTATGTGCGAGGTGAGAAGACCGGTTATGGACACCCGGCCGGACCGAAGTCCGCCCGCACACAGCCGCCATAACGCAAATACTGGCACCGAGTAAGCTGGCGGCGATTATGCGTGTACAGACACTGGATGACCATAAGTTGCCGGGCTCTCACACCCGGTCGCTGAGTTTTCAGCGACAGCCAGAGGTTAGAGAGACTGCTTCCTACCCGGCAACCTGAAAAATGCGTGGGAAATCGCTGTGTTTCTTACACATCTTTCAACACACAAAAATGGAACGCGGAGCGTCCCTGGCGGCATTCCCACGCGGAGCGTAGGGAACGATCAATCGGGGGCAGCAGAAAGAGATTGGTCGGCTGTCAGGCCGCCATCGCTGGCAAGCCAGCTCCCGCAGGGAATTGGTGTACACCCGCTAGAGATTGGTCGGCTGTCAGGCCGCCATCGCTGGCAAGCCAGCTCCCACAGGGAATTGGTGTACACCCTAGAGATTGGTCGGCTGTCAGGCCGCCATCGCTGGCAAGGCAGCTCCCACAGAGAATTGGTGTACACCCTAGAGATTGGTCGGCTGTCAGGCCGCCATCGCTGGCAAGCCAGCTCCCGCAGGGAATTGGTGTACACCCTAGAGATTGGTCGGCTGTCAGGCCGCCATCGCTGGCAAGCCAGCTCCCACAGGGAATTGGTGTACACCCTAGAGATTGGTCGGCTGTCAGGCCGC
>NZ_JBIWAF010000005.1:0-208516 GCF_044759925.1 Pseudomonas sp. NPDC099000 | reverse complement strand
CCGCCATCGCGAGCAGGCTCGCTCCTACAAGGGTTCGGTGTACACGCTTCGCTTCTCACCACTCAATAGGCCGAGCGTTAGCTCGCCTGCTTTTGATCTTGATCCACCCGCCCCGTCGGGAGGCTGAGTGGAGGTGTTCATCCGGGGAGTGGCGTGTAGCGCCGTTCGACGCAGTCGAACACGCTGCATGTAGGTCGTCGCGAAGCAGACCGGAGGGCAGTGTCCCCGGATGGATACCGGAGCGAAGGAACGCCGAGCCTTAGCGAGGGGCCGGACGCTTGGGGCGAGACTTTTTGGTTCCTTTTGTGGCGTTTGACAAAAGGGACTCGCCGTAAGGGCGAAACCATAAGCAGCCGTTACCGCAGCAATGGATATGTACACAAACCCACAAGAACATGGTCGGCTATAAGGCCGCCAAGTAACCAAGCCAATCTCGGACAATGAAACGAGCATTCGGCCCCTTGCCCACACGCCACAGCAGGCTAACATCAACAAAAGGAAAAATAGTCCCAATCCCCCTCAAGTTGAAGGACTCAACTACCGACACAGTACTAATAGGGCAAATACTCAAAACAACAGCATTTCGGCCAAGCTACAGGCAAAAAACCCTGAGGTTGATTGTCCCTTTGACTGCCATCACGGGATTGCCAATACTCATGGCAACTTGATGCTACCCGCACGGAACAAGGAATAACCCTTTGAAGCTGGAACTCAAGAACAGCTTGTCGGTGAAGTTGCTCCGGGTCGTGCTCCTGTCGGCATTGATCGTCGGCGTGGTCTTGAGCTGCGCGCAGATCGTTTTCGATGCCTATAAAACACGCCAGGCCGTGGCCAACGATGCCGAGCGCATCCTCGACATGTTCCGCGACCCTTCGACCCAGGCCGTCTACAGCCTGGACCGGGAAATGGGCATGCAGGTCATCGAAGGCCTGTTCCAGGACGAAGCCGTGCGCCAGGCCTCCATTGGCCATCCCAACGAAGCCATGCTCGCGCAAAAATCCCGTGAGTTGCAGCATTCAAACAGCCGCTGGCTGACCGACCTCATTCTTGGCAAGGAACGCACCTTCACCACCCAACTGGTCGGTCGCGGCCCCTACAGCGAATATTACGGCGACCTGAGCATCACCCTCGACACCGCCACCTATGGGCAGGGTTTCATCGTCAGTTCAGTGATCATCTTCATCTCCGGCGTGTTACGCGCCCTGGCCATGGGCCTGGTGCTGTACCTGGTCTACCACTGGCTGCTGACCAAACCGCTGTCGCGAATCATCGAACACCTGACCGAAATCAATCCGGACCGCCCCAGCGAACACAAGATCCCGCTGCTCAAGGGTCATGAAAAGAACGAACTGGGGATCTGGATCAACACCGCCAACCAGTTGCTAGAATCCATCGAGCGCAACACCCACCTGCGCCATGAGGCGGAAAACAGCCTGCTGCGCATGGCCCAGTACGACTTCCTCACCGGTTTGCCGAACCGTCAGCAATTGCAGCAGCAACTGGACAAAATCCTGGTCGACGCCGGCAAATTGCAGCGCCGGGTGGCGGTTTTGGTTGTAGGTCTGGACGACTTCAAAGGCATCAACGAACAGTTCAGCTATCAGACCGGCGACCAATTGCTGCTGGCCCTGGCCGATCGCCTGCGCGCTCACAGTGGCCGCCTCGGCTCCCTCGCCCGTCTCGGTGGTGACCAGTTCGCCCTGGTCCAGGCCGATATCGAACAACCTTATGAAGCCGCCGAACTGGCGCAAAGCATCCTCGATGACCTGGAAGCGGCGTTTGCCCTCGATCATCAGGAAATCCGCCTGCGCGCGACCATCGGCATCACCCTGTTTCCCGAGGACGGCGACAGCACCGAGAAACTGCTGCAAAAAGCCGAGCAGACCATGACGCTGGCGAAAACCCGCTCGCGCAACCGTTATCAGTTCTACATTGCCAGCGTCGACACCGAGATGCGCCGCCGTCGGGAACTGGAAAAAGACCTGCGCGACGCCCTGCGGCGGGACCAGTTCTACCTCGTCTATCAACCGCAGATCAGCTATCGCGATCACCGGGTGGTGGGTGTCGAGGCACTGATTCGCTGGCAGCATCCCGAACATGGCCTGGTGCCGCCCGACCTGTTCATCCCGTTGGCCGAGCAGAACGGCACCATCATCGCCATCGGCGAGTGGGTGCTGGATCAGGCCTGCAAACAACTGCGCGAGTGGCATGACCAGGGTTTCACCGACCTGCGCATGGCGGTAAATCTGTCCACGGTGCAACTGCACCATGCCGAGCTGCCGCGAGTGGTCAACAACCTGCTGCAGATGTACCGCCTTCCCCCTCGCAGCCTGGAGCTGGAAGTCACCGAAACCGGCCTGATGGAAGACATCAGCACCGCCGCCCAGCATCTGTTAAGCCTGCGTCGCTCCGGCGCATTGATTGCGATCGACGATTTCGGTACCGGTTATTCGTCCTTGAGTTATCTGAAAAGCCTGCCGCTGGACAAGATCAAGATCGACAAGAGCTTCGTGCAGGACCTGCTCGATGACGACGACGATGCCACCATCGTTCGCGCGATCATCCAGCTGGGCAAGAGCCTGGGCATGCAGGTGATTGCCGAAGGCGTGGAAACCGCCGAGCAAGAGGCCTACATCATCTCCGAAGGCTGCCACGAAGGTCAGGGCTACCACTACAGCAAACCGCTGCCGGCGCGGGAATTGGGCGCCTACCTGAAACAGGCGCAACGCAGTAACGCGGCTATTTTGTAGAGATCAAAAAATCGCAGCCTCGTTTCACTCTGTAGCAGCTGTCGAGTGAAACGAGGCTGCGTTCTCTTGATCTACGACACAAACCCCGCGCGAATAAGAAATATTTCCAGCTACAACCCTTTACACATAATGCGAAAGATTTGCATTATGTCGCAGTTTTGCGCACTTGCTGCGCCCTACCACCCTCTCTCGAAGCAGGATGTTCGCCATGATTCGTATGCCTCTGGCTACCGCCAGTCTGTTGGCCATCGCTATTTCCCTCGCCGGTTGTGGCGAAGGTAAAGACAAAGCAGCAGCTCCAGCGCCTACGCCGGCCGCCAGCACGACCGCGCCGGCTCCAGCTGCCGCACCTGCCGCTACCAGCAAGGTCGACGAAGCCGCCGCCAAAGCCGTTGTCGCGCATTACGCCGACATCGTCTACGCCGTTTACAGCGATGCCGAATCCACCGCGAAGACCCTGCAAACCGCCGTTGACGCCTTCCTCGCCAAGCCGAACGCCGACACCCTGAAAGCTGCCAAGGCTGCCTGGGTTGCTGCCCGCGTTCCTTACCTGCAGAGCGAAGTGTTCCGCTTCGGCAACACCATCATCGACGACTGGGAAGGTCAGGTGAACGCCTGGCCTCTGGACGAAGGCCTGATCGACTACGTCGACAAATCCTACGAGCACGCACTGGGTAACCCGGGCGCCACGGCCAACATCATCGCCAATACCCAGGTTCAGGTCGGCGAAGACAAGATCGACGTCAAAGACATCACCCCGGAAAAACTCGCCAGCCTGAACGAGCTGGGCGGTTCCGAGGCCAACGTCGCCACCGGCTACCACGCCATCGAATTCCTGCTCTGGGGCCAGGACCTGAACGGCACCGGCCCTGGCGCCGGCAACCGTCCAGCCTCCGACTACCTGGAAGGCAAAGGCGCCACCGGCGGTCACAACGATCGTCGCCGCGCTTACCTGAAGTCTGTCACCCAGTTGCTGGTCAGCGACCTGGAAGAAATGGTCGGTAACTGGAAGCCGAACGTGGCCGACAACTACCGCGCCACTCTGGAAGCGGAATCGGTTGATTCCGGCCTGCGCAAAATGCTGTTCGGCATGGGCAGCCTGTCCCTGGGCGAACTGGCGGGCGAGCGCATGAAGGTTTCCCTGGAAGCCAACTCCCCTGAAGACGAACACGATTGCTTCAGCGACAACACCCATAACTCGCAGTTCTACGATGCCAAGGGTGTTCGCAACGTGTACCTGGGCGAATACACCCGCGTAGACGGCACCAAAATGACCGGCGCCAGCCTGTCGTCCCTGGTGGCCAAAGCCGACCCGGCTGCCGACACCGCGCTGAAAGCCGACCTGGCTGCCACCGAAGCCAAGATGCAGGTCATCGTCGATCACGCCAACAAGGGTGAGCACTACGACCAGTTGATCGCTGCCGGCAACACCGCTGGCAACCAGATCGTTCGCGACGCTATCGCGGCCCTGGTCAAGCAGACCGGTTCGATCGAAGCCGCCGCCGGCAAACTGGGCATCAGCGACCTGAACCCGGACAACGCTGATCACGAGTTCTGATCAACGCTGGCTGAGTGACTACAGAGGCGACCTTCGGGTCGCCTTTTTCATATCTGCCCAAAACTGTTTCTGGTAGGAGCGAAGCTTGCTCGCGAAGGCGGTGTCCCAGTCACTAAATATGTTTAATGTGACGCCGCCTTCGCGGGCAAGCCTCGCTCCTACAGGGTCTTGCGCAAATCCTGTGGGAGCGAGCCTGCTCGCGATGGCCGCGACTCGGTCTTCTGTGAATACATGCCCCACATCAACCAAACGATAATTCCTCTTATTCAAACTCCCTTGCCCTGTTAGACTTTGCGCCCTTGTTTTGCTCGTCTTGCAGGATGTCTGATGCCCTCGCTGCTTCTTCGCTTGTCCGCACTGTTGCTGGCCCTGGGCCTGAGTGCCTGCGATGACGCCCCGCGTTTTACCGAGGCCGAACCCGGTGAAGCCCGGTCCGGTGGCGCAGCGACTGTGCGCAAGACCGATCAAAATGCTTTCTCCCTGCCCTCCGCCAACCTGTCGCCGTCACGGCGCGTGGATTTCAGCGTCGGCAACAGCTTCTTCCGCAACCCTTGGGTGATCGCCCCGTCGACCACCACTGCCCGGGACGGCCTCGGTCCGTTGTTCAACACCAACGCCTGTCAGGGCTGTCACATCAAGGACGGTCGCGGTCATCCGCCGACGCCCGATGCCACGAACGCGGTATCGATGCTGGTGCGCCTGTCGATCCCGGACGCGCCGGCCTACGCCAAGGTCATCGAGCAGCTCGGCGTGGTCCCGGAGCCGGTCTACGGCGGCCAGTTCCAGGACATGGCCATACCCGGCGTGACCCCGGAAGGCAAAGTGCGGGTCGATTACACCCCCGTTCCGGTCCGCTTCAAGGACGGCACCGAAATCGAGTTGCGCAAACCGAGCCTGAACATCACTCAGCTGGGTTACGGCCCGATGCACCCCGACACCCGTTTCTCGGCGCGCGTTGCCCCGCCGATGATTGGCCTGGGCTTGCTCGAAGCCATCCCTGACGAAGCGATCCTGGCCAACGCCGAGGCTCAGGCCAAGGACAAAAACGGCATCGCCGGGCGGCCGAACCGGGTCTGGGACGACGTGCAACAGAAGACCGTCCTTGGCCGGTTCGGCTGGAAAGCCGGGCAACCGAACCTCAATCAACAGAACATTCACGCGTTTTCCGGCGACATGGGCCTGACCACCAGCCTGCGCCCCTTCGACGACTGCACCGAGGCGCAAACAGCCTGCAAACAGGCGCCGACCGGCAACGGCCCGAATGGCGAGCCGGAAGTCAGCGATAACATCCTGCGCCTGGTACTGTTCTACAGCCGTAATCTCGCCGTGCCGGCCCGTCGCGACGTCAACGCGCCCGAAGTGCTGGCCGGCAAGAACCTGTTTTTCCAGGCTGGCTGCCAGTCCTGTCACACCCCCAAATACACCACCGCCGCCAACGCCGCCGAACCTGAACTGGCCAATCAAGTGATTCGCCCTTACAGCGATCTGCTGCTGCACGACATGGGCGACGGTCTGGCCGACAACCGCACCGAATTCCAGGCCAGCGGCCGCGACTGGCGCACCCCGCCGTTGTGGGGCATCGGCCTGACGCAGGCGGTCAGTGGCCACACCCAGTTTTTGCATGACGGCCGCGCGCGAAATCTGCTGGAAGCCGTGCTCTGGCATGGCGGCGAAGCGAAAGCGGCCCAGCAACAGGTTTTGTCTTTCAATGCCGAGCAGCGCGCTGCGTTGCTGGCGTTTTTGAATTCCCTTTAATACGTATTCCATAGCGGGAGCCCGACATGTTCCGTCCCAAATTGTTGTTCACCAGCCTTGCAGCGCTAGCCTTGGGCGCCTGTTCGCCACAGGACCCACAAGCTGTCACCTCTGCGGCGATTGCCAAGTCAGTGATCCTGCCGACCTACACTCGCTGGGTTGAAGCCGACCGCCAATTGGCCGTCAGCGCCCTCGCCTACTGCGAAGGCAAGGAAAACCTCGACACCGCCCGCGCCGACTTCCTGCACGCACAAAAAGCCTGGGCCGAGCTGCAACCGCTGTTGATCGGCCCGCTGGCCGAAGGCAATCGCGCCTGGCAGGTGCAGTTCTGGCCGGACAAGAAAAACCTGGTCGGCCGTCAGGTCGAGCAACTGGTCATCGCGCAGCCGCAGATCGATGCCACCGCCCTGGCAAAGTCCAGCGTCGTGGTACAGGGCCTCTCGGCCTATGAATACATCCTGTTCGACAGCAAGCCTGACGTGGCCAACGACGCGCAAAAAGCCAAGTATTGCCCACTGCTGAAGGCAATCGGCGAGCGTCAGAAGCAACTGGCCGAAGAGATACTACAAAGCTGGAACCACACCGACGGCATGCTCGCGCAGATGAGCAAATTCCCCAACCAGCGCTACGCCGATTCCCATGAGGCCATCGCCGATCTGCTGCGAGTCCAGGTCACCGCCCTCGACACCTTGAAGAAAAAACTCGGCACGCCGATGGGCCGTCAGAGCAAAGGCGTGCCGCAACCGTTCCAGGCCGATGCCTGGCGCAGCCAGTCGTCCCTGACCGGCCTGGAAGCCAGCCTCGCCGCGGCCAAAACCGTGTGGGAAGGCGTCGACAACAAAGGCCTGCGCGGCCTGTTGCCGAGCGAGCAGAAACCGTTGGCGGACAAGATCGATGCCGCTTACGCCGCGTCCCTGAAGCTGTTCGCCAGCAATCAACGTCCGCTGACCGAGATGCTCAACGACGACGCCGGGCGCCAGCAACTCAACGATATCTACGACAGCCTCAACGTCGTCCATCGCCTGCACGAAGGTGAACTGGCCAAGGCGCTGGGCATCCAACTGGGCTTCAACGCCAACGACGGTGATTGATGAGGGCGAGTGCCATGCTGCGACGTCAGGCTCTGACTTTAGGTAGTTTGCTGCTGGGAGCAGTGACACTGGGCGGCTGGACGCTGTTCAAGCAAAAGGACAAGAGCCCGCTGCTGCTGTCGGCGCGGGACGATGGCGACGGCAAGCATTACGCCGTCGGTTATCGGCTGGACGGCACCCGTGTGTTCGCCACCCAGGTCGGCCAGCGTTGCCACGACATCATCAACCACCCGACGCTGCCGATCGCGCTGTTTGTCGCCCGGCGTCCGGGCACCGAGAGTTATCTGATCGACCTGCGCGACGGCACGCTGCTGCAAACCGTGGCCTCGCTGCCGAACCGGCACTTCTACGGTCACGCGGTGATTCACAAGAGCGGCGACTGGCTGTACGCCACCGAGAATGACACCTCTGATCCGGGTCGCGGGTTGTTGGGTGTGTATAAGTTCGAAGGTGAGCGGCTGGTGCACAGCGGCGAGATTTCCACCCATGGCATCGGCCCGCATCAGGTGTCGTGGATGCCGGATGGCGAAACCTTGGTAGTGGCCAACGGCGGCATTCGCACCGAGGCGGAAAGCCGGGTCGAGATGAACCTCAACGCCATGGAGCCGAGCCTGGTGTTGATGCAACGGGACGGCACGCTGCTGAGCAAGGAAACCCTCGCCCAGCAGATGAACAGCGTGCGGCATCTGGGGATCGCCAGCGACGGCACCATCGTCGCCGGTCAGCAGTTCATGGGGCCGTCCCACGAGTCTTCGGAGCTGCTGGCGATCAAGCGACCCGGCCAACCGTTCGTGGCGTTCCCGGTGCCGGAGCATCAGTTGCAGGCGATGGGGCATTACACCGCCAGCGTTGCGGTCCACAGTGACTTGCGGCTGGTCGCGTTGACCGCGCCGCGCGGCAACCGCTTTTTCATCTGGGACATGGACAGCGGCGAAGTGCGCCTGGATGCGCCGCTTCCCGACTGCGCCGGGGTTGGCGCGGTGGCGGATGGGTTCGTCGTGACCTCGGGTCAGGGACGCTGCCGGTACTACGATTGCCGCCAGACAAATCTGGTTGCAAAACCGCTGGAGCTGCCGGCAGGGCTCTGGGACAACCACCTGCATCTCATCTGACCTTTCCCTCTTGTAGGAGCGAAGCTTGCTCGCGAAGGCGCCCTATCAGTCGGTATCTTCGTTGACTGACACACCGCTTTCGCGAGCAAGCTTCGCTCCTACAGGTTTTGCGAGATCCTGTAATAAGTGGCAGTTGGATTCACTGCCACTCTCGGAGTAATGTGCCCCACTGTCTCACCTGATTTTCTCCAAGGAAGTGGAAATATGCTGCGTCGCCGCATGCTGATCATGTTGGGTGTTGTTCTGCTGATCGTGCTGGTCCTGGCCGGTTACAAAGCCTTCTCCATCTACACGATGATTCAAGGCTTTTCCGCGCCGAAACCGCCGATCAGTGTCGCCGCGACCACTGCCGCCGAACGCCCGTGGCAGGCCCGTCTGCCGTCCGTTGGCACAATCAAGGCGTTGCAAGGGGTCGACCTGAGCCTGGAGATCGCCGGCACCGTCATGGATGTGCAGTTCGAGTCCGGGCAGCAGGTCAAGGCCGGCCAGCCGATCGTGCAACTCGACAGCGGCGTGGAAAAGGCTTTGCTGGAAACCGCGATGGCGGACCTCGGGCTGTCGACAGTGAATTACAACCGCGGCAGCCAACTGGTGGGCAGCCAGGCGATCTCCAAAGGTGAGTTCGACCGACTCTCGGCGATCATGAAAAAGGACCAGGCCACGGTTAACCAGCTCAAGGCGTCGCTGGCGAAAAAGCGCATTCTCGCCCCGTTCAGCGGCACCATCGGTATTCGTCAGGTCGATGTCGGTGACTACGTGGCCAGCGGCACCATGATTGCCACCCTGCAAGATCTCAGCAGCCTCTACGTCGACTTCTTCGTGCCCGAGCAGTCGGTGCCGAAGATCGGCGTCGGCCAGTCGGTGCAGATCATTGTCTCGGCCTATCCGACACAGACCTTCCCCGGCACCATCAGCGCGATCAACCCGAAAGTCGAAAACAGCACCCGCAACGTGCAGGTCCGCGCGACCCTGGACAACCCTGACGGCAAACTGCTGCCGGGCATGTTCGCCAGCCTGCAAGTGATGCTGCCCGACCCGCAGCTGCGCATCGTCGTGCCGGAAAGCGCGATTACCTACACGCTGTACGGCAACTCGCTCTACGTCGTCGCGCAGAAAAAAGCCGAAGACGGCAGCCTCGAAAAAGACGACAAGGGCCAGCCAATCCTGATCGCCGAACGGCGTTTCATCGAAACCGGCGAGCGCCGAGACGGGCTGGTGATGATTACCAAAGGCGTGCAGAACGGCGAAAAAGTGGTCACGGCCGGTCAGATCAAACTGGACAACGGCGCACACATTGCCATCAGCGACGACAAGACCCTAGCCGAGAAGAGCAGTCAGCCTCGCGTTGACTGATCAAGGAATCCACATGGCTTTTACTGACCCGTTCATCCGCCGCCCGGTGCTCGCCACCGTGGTCAGCCTGTTGATTGTGCTGCTGGGCTTCCAGGCCTGGAGCAAGCTGCCGCTGCGCCAATACCCGCAAATGGAAAACGCCCTGATCACGGTGACCACGGCGTACCCCGGGGCCAACGCCGAAACCATTCAGGGCTACATCACCCAACCGATGCAGCAGAGCCTGGCCAGTGCCGAAGGCATCGACTACATGACCTCGGTCAGTCGACAGAACTTCTCGGTGATTTCGATCTACGCGCGCATCGGCTCCAACAGCGACCGCTTGTTCACCGAGCTGCTGGCCAAGGCCAATGAGGTGAAAAACCAGCTGCCTCAGGACGCCGAAGACCCGGTGTTGAGTAAAGAAGCGGCCGACGCCTCGGCCCTCATGTACATCAGTTTCTTCAGCAAGGAACTGAGCAACCCACAGATCACTGACTACCTGTCGCGGGTCATCCAGCCGAAACTGGCGACACTGCCGGGCATGGCGGAAGCCGAGATTCTCGGCAACCAGGTGTTCGCCATGCGTCTGTGGCTGGACCCGATGAAGCTGGCCGGGTTCGGCCTGAGCGCCAGCGACGTGACCAACGCGGTGCGCCAGTACAACTTCCTCTCCGCCGCCGGTGAAGTGAAAGGCGAGTACGTCGTCACCAGCATCAATGCCAACACCGAGCTGAAATCCGCCGAAGCGTTCGCCGCGATTCCGCTCAAGGTCGATGGCGACAGTCGCGTGCTGCTCAGCGATGTGGCGCGGGTCGAGATGGGTGCGGAAAACTACGACTCGATCAGTTCGTTCGGTGGCACGCCTTCGGTGTACATCGGCATCAAGGCCACGCCGGGCGCCAACCCGCTGGACGTGATCAAGGAAGTGCGCAAGATCATGCCGGAGCTGGAAGCCCAGCTGCCGCCCAACCTCAAAGGGGAAATTGCCTACGACGCCACGCTGTTCATCCAGGCCTCGATCGATGAAGTGGTGAAAACCCTCTTCGAAGCCGTGCTGATCGTGATCGTGGTGGTGTTTCTGTTTCTCGGGGCGCTGCGTTCGGTAGTGATCCCGGTGGTGACCATTCCGCTGTCGATGATCGGCGTGATGTTCTTCATGCAGATGATGGGCTACTCGATCAACCTGTTGACCCTGCTGGCGATGGTGCTGGCGATCGGATTGGTGGTGGACGATGCCATTGTGGTGGTGGAGAACATTCACCGGCACATCGAGGAAGGCAAGACGCCGCTGGACGCGGCCATCGAAGGCGCTCGGGAAATTGCGATGCCGGTGGTCTCGATGACCATCACCTTGGCGGCGGTGTATGCGCCCATCGGTTTCCTGACCGGGCTCACCGGGGCGCTGTTCAAGGAGTTCGCCCTGACGCTGGCCGGGGCGGTGGTGATTTCCGGCGTAGTCGCGCTGACCCTGTCGCCGATGATGTGTGCCTTTTTGCTGCGCCACGACGAAAATCCCAGTGGCCTCGCGCACCGACTGGACCTGATTTTCGAAGGCCTCAAGCGCCGATACCAAAGCATGCTCCACGGTACCCTCAACACTCGGCCGGTGGTGCTGGTGTTTGCGGTGATCGTGCTGTGCCTGATTCCGGTGCTGCTCAAATTCACCAAGTCGGAACTGGCGCCCGACGAAGATCAGGGCATCATTTTCATGCTGGCCAACGCCCCGCAACCGGCCAACCTCGATTACCTGAACACCTACACCGACGAATTCATCACGATCTTCAAGGAGTTTCCCGAGTACTACTCCTCGTTCCAGATCAATGGATTCAGCGGCGTGCAATCGGGGATTGGCGGTTTCCTGCTCAAACCGTGGAACGAACGGGACCGTACGCAAATGGCAATCCTGCCCGAGGTCCAGCGCAAACTGGAGAGCATTTCGGGGTTGCAGATCTTTGGCTTCAACCTGCCCTCCCTGCCCGGCACCGGCGAAGGGTTGCCGTTTCAATTCGTCATCAACACGGCCAACGATTACGAGGCGCTACTGCAAGTGATGGACCGGGTGAAAAAACGGGCGATGGAGTCCGGCAAGTTCGCCTTTGTCGACGTCGACCTGGCCTTCGATAAACCTGAAGTTGTCGTGGACATCGATCGCGCCAAAGCCGCGCAGATGGGTGTGTCCATGCAGGACCTGGGCGGAACACTGGCCACGTTGCTGGGTCAGGCGGAGATCAACCGTTTCACTATTGAAGGTCGCAGCTACAAGGTCATCGCTCAGGTCGAACGACCTTTCCGGGACAACCCGGACTGGCTGAACAACTATTACGTGAAAAACACCCAAGGCGAACTGCTGGCCCTGTCGACCCTGATCACCGTCACCGACCGGGCGCGTCCACGGCAGTTGAACCAGTTCCAGCAACTCAACTCGGCCATCCTGTCCGGGGTGCCGCTGGTCAGCATGGGTGAGGCCATCGACGCCGTGCGCCAGATCACGCAGGAAGAAGCGCCGGCCGGTTTTGCCATCGATTACGCCGGTGCGTCGCGCCAATACGTCCAGGAAGGCAGCGCGCTGTGGGTGACCTTCGCCCTGGCGCTCGCGATCATTTTCCTGGTGCTGGCGGCCCAGTTCGAAAGCTTCCGCGATCCTCTGGTGATTTTGGTGACCGTGCCACTGTCGATTTGTGGCGCGTTGATTCCGCTGTTCCTGGGGTGGTCGAGCATGAACATTTACACCCAGGTGGGGCTGGTGACCTTGATCGGGCTGATCAGCAAGCACGGCATCCTGATCGTCGAGTTCGCCAACCAGCTGCGCAAGGAGAAAGGCCTGACACCTCGAGAGGCTGTGGAGGAAGCGGCGGCGATTCGATTGCGTCCGGTGTTGATGACCACGGCGGCAATGGTGTTCGGCATGGTGCCGTTGATCATCGCTACAGGCGCGGGCGCGGTCAGCCGGTTTGATATCGGCATGGTGATCGCAACGGGGATGTCGATCGGGACGTTGTTTACACTGTTTGTGTTGCCGTGCATCTACACCTTGCTGGCCAAACCCGATGCCAAAGAACACCCATAACCCTGTGGGAGCGAGCTTGCTCGCGATGGCGGCGGATCAGTCAACTTATCCGTTGAATGATCGTTCCCACGCTCTGCGTGGGAATGCAGCCCGGGACGCTCCGCGTCCCATCAACAGCCGAACGCGGAGCGTCCGTTGAGGCACTCCCACGCGGAGCGTGGGAACGATCGGCACAGGGGGCTATGCAAGGCCTGGAATCCGGGCACAAAAAAAGGCCTCGCATTTGGCGAGGCCTTTTATTTGGGCTTCAATCTGTTCAACTTTGTGGCCTCATTCCTTGAGAAAGTCCGAACATGAACAGCAATAAATCATGATCGGGTTGTGATGCTACGGATGCCTTGGCTACCCGAGGCAACGGACAGTGGGCGTCACCGCTCACTGAACTAAGGACTTGCGTGCGGGGCTGCTCCCACGCTGCCACCGCAAATGAAGCAACTGCCAAGGCTCCTATCAAAAACACACCTCGAGCAATTTCTAGTTTCATTGCTATAAACCTTTGATAGCGCTGCCAAACGCCGTCTCATAAAAGTAGACGAGTTTGCGCCAGTCTGCCGTGCTGAACGACGAGTGGCGGCGCAGCTGCTTCAGGTCATGAGCAGCCGCGCGATAGGCGGTCAAGCGCTGTCGGCATTTCTCCAGGTCGATCAAGGCAATTTCGACGTTGGCCAACTCGCCCTCACCGGTAACCCGCACGAAAACGTGCTTGATGTAGATGCAGCTGTGCTGCCAACGGCCCTTGTGCATGCGGGCCAGGTTCTCGGCCAGGTCCTTCAACACGCGGTCATGCACCGCCTCGCCGTGGCGCTCGCGACCGCCACCGGCGTACCAGTGTTCGATTTCCTCAAAGCCGTCCAGCGACTTGGTCACCAGCAATGCGCGCCATTTGTGCACAGGGTCGCGCTGTGCGCCGCAGAAAATGATTTCCGGAACTCTCACGCCAAGCGAGCGCAGGCCAATGAGCGCATCACGCTCGCGCAATACGGTCGGGCGGCCGAAGGGGTGCAGCCAGCTGCGATAGATATGCCCGGTCTGCCGCTTGGCATAGAGCAGCTGTCCATCACTGCCCATGACACGCTGCACGCCACTTTCTCCACCGCGACGGATGTTGGGTTCTTCTACCCATTCACCGCGCTGATTCCAGAAATAGTCGAAGCGGTCCTGAGAAGCGACGTCCGTTTCTGCTGCACATTGCACTGCCATCCTGTTACCTCTTGCGTAATACGTAAACTCGCCACATGGCATAGAGCGGTAAAAAGTCCAGTTGTTCCTGAATACGGAACCCCGCCTGTTCAAACTCCTTTTCTACCGTGGCAGCCGGTAACACAAACCGATTTTGATAACCTTCCTGCCCACGCCGTTTCTCTGAGCGCTTGCGTTTCCAGGCTTTGAAATTGCCATCCACCCACAACGAAAGGATCACGCTGTCACGCGTGACTCGTTCAAATTCGCGCAGAATGGCCAGTCGATGCTCGGCTTCACCGATGTGATGCAGCAAACGCATGCAGAAAATGCTGTCGACAGCGTTGTCGGGCAATGCAATGTCGAATGCAGAAGTGTGCAAGGGCTGTACCCGTTTGACCACTTCGGCTGGTTGCGCCTGGGTGGCAATCTTCAACATTGACTCGGAGTTGTCGGCACCGATGATCGCGCGATTGGCTTTTTCCGCCAGCATTGGCCAAAAACGCCCTGCCCCACACGGCAAATCGAGGACCAGCCCTGGCTCACCGACCAGCTTCAGCGCCTTTCGCGCCAACTGCACGTCACGCCAGTGGGATAGCTTACGACCGAGGCCATCCTGATGCTTCTGCAAATACCTTTGAGCGTGTTGATCGTCGTACTTTTCGGAAAAATCGAGTTTGATCGGGCCGTCCATCATTAAGGTCTCCTGAACTTCTGATGACAAGTACCTTAGGTAGCGTAGTGTCAGTGTCAGGTCATACCTTTGTGAAAAAATTGTTAAGGAATTGCGCAATCATTTCAAGATTTTTCAGGGCGGCTGTCAGGGCCGGGAGCTTCAACTTCTCAAGCACCGCTAAATTTGGCTCAATTCCACCTGAAAACGACAGCCATTAGGTTCCATATTGGTCAGGCTGACGCTCCAGCCCTGGTTCTCGCAGATCCGCTGTACCAGCGACAATCCCAGTCCCAGGCCCTCGCCGCGCTTTTCGCTGCCGCGCACGAAAGGTTCGAACATTGCCTCGCGTTTTTCCTCGGGAATGCCCACACCGCTGTCCTCGACCGTGAAACCCGTGACCGTGAGGGTCAAGCGGATAAACCCGCGTTCGGTGTAATGCAGTGCGTTACGCAACAAGTTGCCCATGACGGCGTGCAAAAGGGTTGCGTTGTAACAAGTGCCCAGCGGATTGCCCGGTTCGAAGTCCAGGCTCAGCCCCTTGGCTTCAATCGGTTCGCGCCACTGGTTGAGCAGCCCGTCGGCGACCTGCCCCAGCGTCTGCTGTGGCGCCATGCTGGCGTCTTCTCGCTGGGTCCTGGCCAACATCAGAAACGTTTGCACCAATTCGCGCATCTCGGCGCACGCACGGGCAATTCGCTCGACCTGGGCACGGCCACGCTGGTCGATACCGGGGTTTTCCAACAACAACTCACAGGAACTGGCCAGCACCATCAACGGTGTGCGCAGTTCGTGGCTGACGTCACTGGTAAACAGTCGCTCACGGGTCAATGCCTGGCGCAAACGCCCAAGGGTGGCGTCGAAGGCAACGGCCAGCTCGCCCACTTCGTCAGCGGCATAATCCGGCGCCAGAGGCGGCGCCAGCCCCAGCAATTGATCGCGATGACGCACCTGGCGAGCCAGTCGTACCACCGGCGCCATCACTTTGCGCGCCAGGACCCAACCGAGAAAGATCGCGAGCGCCAGGCTCAGCACGAAACCCACCAGCACCACGGCAAACAGCACCCGCTCACGCTCTTCGAAATCGCTTTGGTCCTGAAGCAATACGTAGCGCCGGCCATCGACGACTTCGACCATCGCGTGATACGACAGTTGCTCGCGAAAGACCTCGTGGAATCCGGAGTCCAGGTGCCGCAAATCCTTGGGCAGCTCGAAGTCCCCCGGCCCACCGCTGAAATAGAACATCTGGTCCGGCTCGGGGCGATGGCTCCAGTCAGAAACGCTGTCCATCAGCAACAGCCGTTGCAAATCACCCCCCAGCCCGGCCGAAATCAGCTTTTCTTCGACCAGGTGCACGGTCGCCACAATGCCCATGGCGAAGGCGCCTGCCACCAGTGCGCTCATCAGCGCAAAGGCGATGATGATCCGTTGAGCAAGGCTCTGCTTAAACTCCATCACGGCCCTCGGCCAAGCGATAACCCACACCGTGCACGGTTTGCAGCAAGGGCTTGGCGAAGGGCTTGTCGATCACCTGGCGCAATTGGTGGACGTGGCTGCGCAGGCTGTCGCTGTCCGGGCAGTCATCGCCCCAGAGGGCTTCTTCGAGAATTTCGCGTCGCAGAACATGCGGACTTTTCTGCATCAGCACGGCCAGCAACTTCAGGCCGACCGGGTTGAGTTTGAGCAGACGACCTTCGCGGGTCACCTCCAGGGTGTCGAGGTCATAGCTCAAATCACCCACCTGCAAGGCGCGTCGACCGCCACCTTGGGCACGACGCATGACCGCCTCAATCCGCGCCGCCAGTTCGGACAGGGCGAACGGTTTGATCAGGTAGTCATCGGCACCGGACTTGAAGCCTTGCAGCCGGTCATCCAGCTGATCGCGCGCGGTGAGCATGATCACCGGCGTGTCGCGGCGGGCATCTTCACGCAAGCGTTTGCACAGGGTATAGCCGTCAATGCCGGGCAACATGATGTCGAGCACGATCAAGTCATAGTGCTCGGTGGCCGCCAGGTGCAAGCCTGACAAACCGTCCTGCGCGCAATCCACGGTGTAGCCTTTGAGCCCCAGGTAATCGGCCAGATTGGCCAGGATATCGCGGTTGTCTTCAACCAATAGAATTCGCATGGGCACCTCCTCCGCACACAGTAACGGCCGTCATGGCCCGCGCAGCTTAAGGCCAAGTGTGGCTCAGGGCTAGGGCTGCGTGCAGTTGTCAATCCGCCAGAAAAGCTAATAAAGGCCTTAACAAGTTTTTCACTCTCGATTCACACGCCGACGACAGCGCCGGGCTCAGACTCCGCGCGGATGCGCTCTCCAGACCCCTTTATCGACCAAGGAACTGCCATGGCTTCGACCGCCGCCCGCCCCGCTTCCAGACCGCTCAACTTTTGGGTGTGCCTGGGTGTCCCCACCATTGCGGCGATCATTTTGCTGCTGCTCGAACTGACGTCCCTGGACATGGACCTGGCCAAACTGTTCTACGACCCGGTCGCCGGGGATTTCATCGGGCGCCACAGTTACTTTCTTGAAAACATTCTGCATGACCGCGCCAAGCAGGTGGTCATCGCGTTTTCGGTGTTTGCGATCATCGGCTTTATAGGCTCGTTTTTCATGGACCGGCTCAAGCCGTTCAAACGCGAACTGGGTTGTCTGGTGTTGTCGCTGGCGCTGGCGACCTCGTTCGTGACCCCGGTCAAAGCGGTGACGGCGGTGCAATGCCCCTGGAGCCTCGAGCAGTTCGGTGGCCACGAAACCTACAGCGAACTGCTCAGCCCGCGTCCGCAGACCGACAAGCCCGGGCGTTGCTGGCCGGGGGGACATGCGGCCACCGGGTTTACGCTGTTTGCGTTGTTCTTTGTACTGCGTGACCGACGTCCACGGCTGGCACGACAGGCGTTTGTGTTTGCCTTTGCATTGGGGACGGTGTTTTCGGTGAGCCGGATGATGCAGGGGGCGCACTTCTTTTCGCATAACGTGTGGACGGCGATTTTTTGCTGGTTGATCTGTTTGGGGTCTTACTACTACATCCTGTATCGACCGGCTTCCAAGGTTGAGAGAGAGTCCGAAGCACAACCGGTCAGCGCCTGAACTGACGCCTTCGCGGGCAAGCCTCGCTCCTACAGGGATTTCGCTGGACCTGTAGGAGCGAGGCTTGCCCGCGAAGAGGCCCTAAGCAACAACCTGTTTTTTACGACGGGTAATAAAAAACCCCGCCGGCTCATCGCCGGCGGGGCTTTTATGTACCGGGGTAAGGCTGGCTTACATCATGCCGCCCATGCCACCCATACCGCCCATGTCTGGCATACCGCCGCCAGCTGGGCCGTCTTCCTTGATCTCGGCGATCATGGCTTCGGTGGTGATCATCAGGCTGGCAATCGACGAAGCCGCTTGCAGAGCCGAACGAGTCACTTTAGCCGGGTCCAGGATGCCCATTTCGATCATGTCGCCGTATTCGCCGGTCGCAGCGTTGTAACCGTAGTTACCCGAACCCTGCTTGACCTTGTCGACCACAACGCTTGGCTCGTCGCCGGAGTTGGCAACGATCTGACGCAGTGGCGCTTCAACAGCGCGACGCAGCAACTGGATGCCAACGTTCTGGTCATCGTTGTCGCCTTTGAGCTCGGAGATAGCCTGCAGAGCGCGAACCAGTGCCACGCCACCGCCAGGTACCACGCCTTCTTCAACGGCTGCACGGGTAGCGTGCAGGGCGTCTTCAACGCGGGCTTTCTTCTCTTTCATTTCAACTTCGGAACCGGCGCCAACCTTGATCACTGCAACGCCGCCGGACAGCTTGGCCAGACGCTCTTGCAGTTTTTCACGGTCGTAGTCGGACGAAGTGTCAGCCACTTGCTGACGGATCTGCAGAACGCGAGCCTGGATATCAGCTTCAACGCCGGCGCCGTCGATCACGGTGGTGTTTTCTTTGGACAGGATCACGCGCTTGGCATTACCCAGGTGTTCCAGGGTAGTGCTTTCCAGGCTCAGGCCGATCTCTTCGGAGATAACGGTACCGCCGGTCAGAACAGCGATGTCCTGCAGCATGGCCTTGCGACGGTCGCCGAAGCCTGGAGCCTTGACGGCTGCGACTTTAACGATGCCACGCATGTTGTTCACAACCAGAGTCGCCAGGGCTTCGCCTTCAACGTCTTCGGCCACGATCAGCAGTGGACGGCCGGCTTTGGCAACGGCTTCCAGTACTGGCAGCATTTCGCGGATGTTCGAGATCTTTTTGTCGACCAGCAGGATCAGCGGACCGTCGAGCTCGGCAGTCATGGTCTCTGGCTTGTTGACGAAGTACGGGGACAGGTAGCCACGGTCGAACTGCATGCCTTCAACAACCGACAGTTCGTTCTCCAGGCCCGAGCCTTCTTCAACGGTGATCACGCCTTCTTTACCGACTTTTTCCATGGCTTCGGCAATGATGTCGCCGATGGAGCTGTCGGAGTTGGCCGAGATGGTGCCGACCTGAGCGATGGCCTTGGTGTCAGCGCAAGGCTTGGACAGGGCTTTCAGCTCTTTGACGATAGCGATGGTCGCTTTGTCGATGCCGCGTTTCAGGTCCATCGGGTTCATGCCGGCAGCGACGGCTTTCAGGCCTTCGTTGACGATCGATTGAGCCAGAACGGTAGCGGTGGTGGTGCCGTCGCCTGCGTCATCGTTGGCACGGGAGGCAACGTCTTTGACCAGCTGCGCGCCCATGTTTTCGAAGCGATCTTTCAGCTCGATTTCTTTGGCAACGGACACGCCGTCCTTGGTGATGGTCGGAGCGCCGAAGCTCTTCTCGATGATCACGTTACGGCCTTTAGGGCCCAGGGTCGCTTTTACTGCGTCAGCCAGGACGTTGACACCGGCGAGCATTTTCTTACGGGCGGAATCGCCGAATTTAACTTCTTTAGCAGCCATGATCGATATTCCTTAAATACTTTGTAGTAGCGGGAAAATGAGCGGGGAATCAGCCTTCGACAACAGCGAGGATTTCGCTCTCGCCGATGACCAGCAGGTCTTCGCCGTCAACTTTCACAGTGTTGCTGCCGGAGTAAGGGCCGAACACAACCTTGTCACCCACTTTCACGGACAGCGCACGCACTTCACCGTTGTCCAGGACTTTGCCTGGGCCTACAGCGAGGACTTCGCCCTGGTTTGGCTTTTCAGCAGCCGAACCTGGCAGGACGATACCGCCAGCGGTTTTCTTTTCTTCTTCGCTGCGACGGACGACGACGCGGTCATGCAGAGGACGAAGCTTCATTGTCGATCTCTCCTAATTGTGGTTTTCATCGGCCGGTGTATTCCCGGCGGGTTTAACAAATCCGGCGGTGCCGGGTGCGGTTCGTCAAGCGAACCGCGGAAGTCTGTCTGGCGTGATCGCCAGAAACCTTGCGGTGACCGTTACATAAGGGCGCATAAGCTTATTACAAGGGCGGGGATCGAAATTTTTTGCATCAATGCCCCAAAAACGAACACGGCACCCGAAGGTGCCGTGAAGCTGAAACGCTTTACCTGGAATCGCGGTGTTCGAACTCGCCTTCGATCACGTTGGGCTCGCGGCCCAGCGGCTGCTGCGGAGCAGGACCGCCACGTGGTTGAAGATCATCGGCAAACGCCCGCTGACGGATCGCCGCCTCTTCAGCGCGCTGACGCATTTTATTGGCCAGCAGTCGACGGGAGATCGGCAGCAGCATGATCAGACCCAGCACGTCCGTGACGAAGCCCGGCAGGATCAACAGGCCGCCCGCCAGGGCCAGCATCAAACCTTCCAGCATGGTCTGGGCCGGCAGCTCGCCGCGGTTCAGGCTTTCACGCGCACGCAACGCGGTGGCCAGACCGGCGATACGCAGCACGAACACGCCGAGCATCGAGCCGAGAATGATCAGCAGCAGGGCCGGGAAAAACCCGATGGCCCCGCTGACCTTGACGAATACGAACAGCTCCAACACCGGAAACAGTACAAAGAGCAATAAAAAAGGGCGCATCAAATGGTTCCTCAACGCAAGAATGCCTTGCCAGTCTTCCCTAGATGACGTCGCCGTTTCGTGAATTCAAGCGTCAGCCACTTCATTTTTCGGCCAATGCTCGGCGTGAGCCAGGAAAACCAAGGCTTCGCGCACTTGTGTCGGCGTATTACAAGTTGCCTGGAACGGTAGCCAGTAAAGGGCCTGACCAATGCGCAGGTGCATGCCTTCGCCGTCGATACCGGCCAGTTGCGCCGGTTCGGTTTTCGGCAGCCCCGCCAGGTCGACGTAGTGTGCGATGGCTTTGGCGTGATCAGCATTCATGTGCTCGACCATGCTCACTTCGGCCTTGCCGGCGAACGGGTTGGCCAGGGTCAACTGATCGACCCAGTGAATCGCGCCGAAACCGCCGATGTAACGGTGACGCACGGGCTTGAGCACCCAGAAATCGAAATCGTGGGCCTTGTGGTAGCTCTGCGACTCCGGGAAATAGCGGTAGTAACGCTCGGCCGCCGCTTCGATCGCGGCCTCGTCTTCGAGCTTTTCCGCTTCGGCCAGGTAAGTCAGGCGACCAACGGCTTGCACATCGTCGGCCTCACGCTCGCCCACAAACAGCGAGCATTTCGGATCTTTCTGCAGGTTGTGGGTGTGCTGGGCGATGCGGCTGATCAGGATCAGCGGCCGGCCCTGCTCGTCGAGGCAATACGGAACGACGGAGCCAAACGGGAAGCCGGGCATCGACTTGGAGTGCGTCGACAGCACCCCGCGGTATTCCTTGAGAAGCAATTCTCGGGCATTCTTGGCCGCTTCAACGCTCAATTTATGACTCCTTATATAGAATCCGTCGAAAAAACGGACAGGCGCCTGGGGATAAGTACCAGTACGCCATCGGGGCAGTTCTCATGTGCAACCAGGCCACATCAGGTGCAGATCGAGAGGCCCTCTAGGAAGGAAACCACTCTGAACCTGCTATTGGGGCATGCGAATGCAACTCACTGACAAAGTAATCATTATCACTGGCGGTTGCCAGGGTTTAGGCCGCTCCATGGCCGAGTATTTCGCGGGTAAAGGCGCGAAGCTGGCGCTGGTGGACCTGAACCAGGAAAAGCTCGACGACACGGTCGCGGCGTGCAAAGCCAAGGGCGTCGAGGCTCGGGCTTACCTGTGCAACGTCGCCAATGAAGAGCAAGTGACACATATGGTCGCCCAAGTGGCCGAAGATTTCGGCGCGATTCATGGCCTGATCAACAACGCCGGCATCCTGCGTGACGGCCTGCTGCTGAAGGTCAAGGACGGCGAAATGACCAAGATGAGCCTGGCCCAATGGCAGGCGGTCATCGACGTCAACCTGACCGGCGTGTTCCTGTGCACCCGTGAAGTCGCGGCAAAAATGGTCGAGCTGAACAACAGCGGCGCGATCATCAATATCTCCTCGATCTCCCGCGCCGGCAACGTCGGCCAGACCAACTACTCCGCCGCCAAGGCTGGCGTGGCTGCAGCGACCGTGACCTGGGCCAAGGAACTGGCGCGTTATGGCATTCGCGTGGCGGGCATCGCACCGGGCTTTATCGAAACCGAGATGACATTGGGCATGAAGCCTGAAGCGCTGGAGAAGATGACGGCGGGGATTCCGCTCAAGCGCATGGGCAAACCGGAAGAGATCGCCCACTCGGCGGCGTACATTTTCGAGAACGACTACTACACCGGCCGGATTCTGGAAATGGATGGCGGTTTGCGCGTCTAAAGCAAGATCACAGTCCTGTAGGAGCCAGGCTTGCCGGCGAAAGCGGCCTTGAAGACGCCTTCGCCGGCAAGCCTGGCTCCTACGCAAGCGTTTTAATCGTCGCTGATGGTGATGTTCGGCATTGCAGGCGATGCCGCTTCCTGCAACACAATCCGCGCGCCAACATGGCGGGCGAGTTCCTGGTACACCAGCGCAATCGGGCTGTCCGGCTCGGCGATCACCGTTGGCTTGCCGCCATCGGCCTGTTCGCGGATAGCCATTGCCAGCGGCAACGACGCCAGCAGCTCGACGCCATACTGGTTGGCCAGCTTCACCCCACCACCTTCACCAAACAGATGCTCGGCATGCCCGCAGTTGGAGCAGATGTGCACGGCCATGTTTTCCACCACGCCCAGTACCGGGATGTTGACCTTGCGGAACATCTCCACGCCTTTGCGCGCGTCCAGCAGCGCCAGGTCTTGCGGGGTGGTGACAATGACGGCACCGGCCACCGGGACTTTTTGCGCCAGGGTCAGCTGGATGTCACCGGTGCCTGGCGGCATGTCGATGACCAGGTAATCCAGGTCGCCCCAGGCGGTTTGCGTGACCAGCTGCAACAACGCACCGGAGACCATCGGCCCGCGCCAGACCATCGGCGTGTTGTCGTCGGTCAGGAAGGCCATGGACATTACTTCCACGCCATGGGACTCGATCGGCACGAACCATTTCTGATCCTTGACCTTCGGTCGGGTGCCTTCAGGGATGCCGAACATGATGCCCTGACTCGGGCCGTAGATGTCCGCGTCGAGAATCCCGACCTTGGCGCCTTCACGGGCCAGGGCCAGCGCGAGGTTGGCGGCGGTGGTGGATTTGCCCACACCGCCCTTGCCGGACGCCACGGCGACCACGTTCTTGACGTTGGCCAGGCCCGGGATTTGCGCCTGCGCCTTGTGCGCGGCCATCACACTGGTGATGTCAACGCGAGCGCTCGTCACGCCGTCGAGACCTTCGATCGCCATTTGCAGCATCTGCGACCAGCCACTTTTGAACAGACCGGCGGCGTAACCCAGCTCCAGCTGCACGCTGACGCGATCGCCCTGGATGTCGATGCTGCGCACGCACCCGGCGCTGACCGGGTCCTGGTTCAGATAAGGGTCGGTGTATTGGCGAAGGACGGCTTCCACCGCTGCGCGATTGACGGCGCTCATGGGCAACTCCGATAGCAAGACTGGAAAATCAGGCGGGTATCCTAACCGTTCCGCACTCAAGTCGGCATGCCCGAAGATCATTTGTTGTGAGCGCAATCCTGTGGCGAGGGGATTTATCCCCGTTCGACTGCGCAGCAGTCGTAAACCCATCGCACTCGGTTTACTGGATATAGCGTGATGGCAAATTTATGGGGCGGCTTCGCCACCCAACGGGGATAAATCCCCTCGCCACAGATAAATCCCCTCACCACAAAAGTCCTTTTGCAACAATAAGCCCTCAGGCCTCGGGGGTGAAAAATATGCGCCGGCGCTTTATAGTGGCCGACCTCCGTTTCATCAAGTAGCCGAGCCCCATGTCCGAGCCACGCAAGATCCTCGTCACCAGCGCCCTGCCCTATGCCAATGGTTCGATCCATCTTGGCCACATGCTGGAATACATCCAGACCGATATGTGGGTGCGCTTCCAGAAGCACCGCGGCAACCAATGCATTTATGTCTGCGCCGACGACGCCCACGGTTCGGCCATCATGCTGCGCGCCGAAAAGGAAGGCATCACCCCGGAACAACTGATCGCCAACGTCCAGGCTGAACACAGCGCCGACTTTGCCGAGTTCCTGGTGGACTTCGACAACTTCCACTCCACTCACGCAGAAGAAAACCGTGAGCTGTCGAGCCAGATCTACCTGAAGCTGCGCGACGCCGGGCACATCGCCCAGCGCTCGATCACTCAGTACTTCGACCCGGAAAAGAAAATGTTCCTGGCCGACCGCTTCATCAAGGGCACCTGCCCGAAGTGCGGCACTGAAGACCAATATGGCGACAACTGCGAAAAATGCGGTGCGACCTACGCGCCGACCGACCTGAAGGAACCGAAGTCGGCGATCTCCGGCGCCACCCCGGTGCTCAAGGATTCCCAGCACTTCTTCTTCAAGCTGCCGGACTTCCAGGAAATGCTGCAGACCTGGACCCGCAGCGGCACCCTGCAAGAAGCCGTGGCGAACAAGATCGCCGAATGGCTGGACGCCGGCCTGCAACAGTGGGACATCTCCCGCGATGCGCCGTACTTCGGTTTCGAAATCCCTGACGAGCCAGGCAAATACTTCTACGTCTGGCTGGACGCGCCGATCGGCTACATGGCCAGCTTCAAGAACCTGTGTGACCGCACGCCTACACTTGATTTCGACGCGTTCTGGGGCAAGGATTCCACCGCCGAGCTGTACCATTTCATCGGCAAGGACATCGTCAACTTCCACGCCCTGTTCTGGCCAGCGATGCTCGAAGGCGCCGGCTTCCGCAAGCCGACCGGCATCAACGTGCACGGTTACCTGACCGTCAACGGGCAGAAAATGTCCAAATCCCGTGGCACCTTCATCAAGGCCCGAACTTACCTGGACCACCTGTCGCCGGAATATCTGCGCTACTACTACGCGGCCAAGCTGAGCCGTGGCGTCGACGACCTTGACCTGAACCTTGAAGATTTCGTGCAGAAGGTCAACTCCGATCTGGTCGGTAAAGTCGTCAACATCGCCAGCCGTTGCGCCGGCTTCATCCATAAAGGCAACGCCGGTGTACTGGTGGCAGGTAATGCCGCGCCAGAACTGACCGACGCGTTCTTCGCCGCAGCGCCAAGCATTGCCGAGGCCTACGAGGCTCGCGACTTCGCCCGTGCCATGCGCGAGATCATGGGCCTGGCCGACCGTGCCAACGCCTGGATCGCCGACAAGGCGCCGTGGTCGCTGAACAAACAGGAAGGCAAGCAGGACGAAGTCCAGGCCATCTGCGCCTTGGGCGTGAACCTGTTCCGCCAACTGGTGATTTTCCTCAAGCCGGTGCTGCCGCTGCTGGCCGCGGACGCCGAGGCGTTCCTCAACGTCGCGCCGCTGACCTGGAATGACCACGCCACCTTGCTCAGCAACCATCAGTTGAACGAGTTCAAGCCGCTGATGACCCGTATCGACCCGGTAAAAGTGCAAGCCATGAGCGACGCGTCGAAAGAAGACCTGACCGCCAGCGCAACCGACACCGGTGACGCTGCGCCTGCCGGCAACGGCGAACTGGCCAAGGATCCGCTGTCGCCGGAAATCGAGTTCGACGCCTTCGCTGCTGTCGACCTGCGCGTGGCCTTGATCCTCAAGGCCGAGCACGTGGAAGGGGCCGACAAACTGCTGCGCCTGACCCTGGACATCGGTGACGAGCAACGCAACGTGTTCTCCGGGATCAAGAGTGCTTACCCGGATCCGTCCAAGCTCAATGGCCGTCTGACCATGATGATCGCCAACCTCAAGCCACGGAAAATGAAGTTCGGCATTTCCGAAGGCATGGTGATGGCGGCCGGTCCTGGCGGTGAAGAAATCTACCTGCTCAGCCCCGACAGCGGCGCCAAGCCGGGTCAGCGCATCAAGTAAGTTTCTGCGGTAAATCGATCCCACAGTCGTGCCTGGCGCGACTGTGGGATTTTCATATCTGGCCCCACCCTCCGTCCTTGCCGGATAATGCCTAACCTTGTTAGACAGGCCTCTTCTTGCCGGCACGATCATGACCGAATTGCTTCTTACGCTTATCAGCACTGCCCTGATCAACAACCTCGTGTTGCACTGGCCGCTGGGCGTCGATCCGCTGCTGGACAGCGAGCGCGATCAGGTTCATGCATTGGGCAGTGCGACAACGTGTCTGATGCTGATAGTCGGCATGCTGGGCTACTCGGCCTATCACTGGCTGCTGGTGCCACTGGAACTGACTTCGCTACGCCTTTTCGTGCTCCTGCCGTTGAGCGTTTTGCTGATCGGCCCACTGTTGAAGCTGCTGTCGCGGTTGCTTCCCAGGCTTGCGTTCGATGGCCTCTGGCCGCTGCTGCTGGGCAACGCGGGTGTGCTTGGGCTGACATTGCTCAACGCCACGGACGACCAGGGATTTTTTCATGCCACTACCCTGTGCCTCGGCGCCGGGCTGGGGTTCTGGCTGGTGCTGACCCTGTTCAGCGATTTACGCCAGCGCACTCTCGATAACGATGTCCCCCTGCCCTTTCGTGGCTTGCCGATCGAGTTGATCGGCGCCGGACTGATCGCAGTGGCTTTTCTCGGATTCAGCGGGCTGATCAAAACATGAGTCTGATTCAACGCATCGACGCCCTCTTGCCGCAGACCCAATGCGGCAAGTGCGGCCACCCCGGATGCAAACCGTACGCCGAAGGCATCGCCAGCGGCGAGCCGATCAACAAGTGCCCGCCAGGGGGCAGCGAAACCATCTCGGCGCTGGCTGAGTTGCTGAAAGTGCCGGTGCTGGAACTGGACGTCAGTCGCGGCTCGGCACCGGCGCAGATCGCCTATATTCGTGAAGTGGAGTGTATTGGTTGCACCAAGTGCATCCAGGCTTGTCCGGTGGATGCAATCGTCGGCGCGGCGAAATTGATGCACACGGTGATCGTCGACGAATGCACCGGTTGCGACCTGTGTGTCGCGCCCTGCCCGGTGGACTGCATCGAGATGCGGCCACTGCCCTTGGCCACGGTACTGCCGATTGTCGGTGGCCTGGCGTTCAGCCTTGAGGAACAACAGGCGCGCACCGCCAAACGCAATCATGCGCGGCGTCGCTTCGAACAGCGCAACGCCCGCTTGCGCCGTGAGGAAGAGCAGAAGCTCGCCGAACGTCAGGCCCGCGCCCAACGCGCCGTGCAGCACAACGAAGTGCCGACGCTCGACCCGGTTCAGTCTGCGCTTGAGCGAGTGCGCGCGCAGAAAGCGGCAAACGCCGATGCCGCGTTGAAAAAAGCCAAGATCGACCTGGCGATGAGTCGCGCGCAACTGAACAAGTCGCTCAAGGCGTTCGGGCATCCGCCGACCTTTGAGCAGCAGTCACAACTGATCGTGCTTCAACAGCAATTCGAAGTGGCGGAGCAAGCCTTGGCAAAGCTGGAAAGTAGCGCACCGCCAACCCCGGCACCGGCCGCGCCAGCGAAGGATGTCGAGCTGAAACGGGCGAAGATCCAGCTGGCCATGCGCCGCGCCGAACTCAAGAAAGCGCAAACCAGCGAAGCCGCAGCTGAACAGATTGCAGCGCTGGAACGCGCAGTGACGGACGCCGAGCGTCAGGTGGATGCCTATGTCGCCCCTTGAATCGGTGGACGAACGCCTTCAGCAGGCCATGAAGCTGGTGTTGCTGGCCACCGTGCCTGGGATGCTGGCGTTGTTCTGGCTGTATGGCTGGGGCGTATTGATCAACCTGATTCTGGCGGTGACTACCGCATTGGCGGTTGAAGCATCGGTGTTGCAACTGCGCAAGCAATCCATCAAACCGACCTTGAGCGACGGTAGCGCCCTGGTCAGCGCGACCTTGCTGGCCCTGGCCTTGCCACCTTATTGCCCATGGTGGCTGACGGTCAGTGCGGCGGCGTTCGCCCTGCTCGGCAAACACCTTTATGGTGGCGTCGGCAAGAATCCGTTCAACCCGGCGATGCTTGGTTTTGCCCTGGTGCTGGTGACCTTTCCCCAGCAGATGACCCTGTGGCCGTCGTCCCACGGCATGAATCTGCTCGGTGGCTTGCAACAGGTCTTCGGCTTCGGCCAGGCGCCAGATGCGTGGGTCCAGGCCACGGCGCTGGACAGCCTGCGGATCAACAAAAGCCTGACCATGGATGAACTCTTCGCGAGCAACCCGGCGTTCGGTCATTTCGGCGGACGCGGTGTGGAATGGGTCAACCTGGCCTTTCTCGTCGGCGGCGCTTTCCTCCTGCAACGTCGGGTGTTCACCTGGCACGCACCGGTCGGCATGCTCGCCAGCCTGTTCATCATCAGTCTGCTGTGCTGGAACGGTTCGGGCTCCGACTCCCATGGCTCGCCACTGTTTCACCTGCTCACCGGCGCGACCATGCTGGGTGCATTCTTTATTGCCACCGAGCCGGTGTCCGGCGCGAAAAGCCCCGGTGCCCGACTGTTGTTCGGTGCCGGGGTGGGATTACTGACCTACCTGATTCGCACCTGGGGCGGTTACCCGGACGGCGTGGCGTTTGCCGTGTTGCTGATGAACCTATGTGTCCCGGCGCTGGAGCGGTTAGTCGCGTCCAGGCAGGAGCAGATTGCCCCATGAACCGAGCGACGAGCGTTGTGATTCTGGTGCTGCTGGCCGGACTGGGGATTGGCGCGACGTACTTCGTGCAACACGCCAGCGAACCGCGCATCAGTGCGCAACAGCGCTTGATCGACAGCCGCAACCTGCTGGACCTGCTACCGCCAGACAGCTACGACAATCAACCGCTGGACCAGCCACTCGCCCTCGAAAACATTCGGCTGCCCAACAGCACGCTGCTGGGGGGCTATCTGACGACCAAGGCCGGCGAACCTCGCGCGGTGTTGCTGCGCAGCCAGACCCTGGGCTACGAGGGCTCCATCGAACTGTTGATCGCCATCGGCGCCAACGGCAAGTTGCTGGGGGTCAAAACCCTCAAGCAATCGGAGACCCCCGCGCTGGGTGGCAAGATCGCCGACTGGCCCAATGCCTGGCTTCAGGTCTTTACCGGCAAGTCCCGAGCAGACCCTGGTGACACGGGCTGGGCCTTGAAAAAAGATCAGGGTCAGTTCGATCAGATAGCGGGCGCGACCATTACTTCACGAGCGGTGATCGGCGCCGTTCATGACGCGTTGCGTTTCTTCGACGAACAACCGCAACAGCTGACCGGGAGCAGTACGCATGAATAAGGCATCGACACTGCGCAACTCTTTGATGCTTGCGCCTCTGATCGGCGCTACGGACGCCTGGTTGACCGCCCTCGGCCTGTGGCTGATGTTCTTCGTGGTGATCAATGCTTATGGCGTCAGCATGGCCGCCTTGCGCTCACGGCTGATCCCGTCCACCCGTTTGCTTGCGAGCATCCTGTTGGCTGCCACGTTGACCAGTTGCGCGGAACTGGCCGCACAGGTCTTGTCACTTCAATGGCACCAGCACGTGGGGATCTATGCAGGATTGATCGCCCTGCAATGCGTGGTGCTGGAACACAATGGTTTTTTCCAGGAGCCACGGCTTGATCGCCTGCGCTTGTGTGGCCTGTTTGGCGCGTTGATGGTGGGTCTTGGCCTGCTGCGCGAGGTCATTGGTAACGGCGGCCTGCACCTGGCCACGCTGGTCCCTGGCGGATTCATTCTCCTGGGACTGCTGATCGCCGCCTGGCAGGCCTGGCAGGCCTGGCACCGACCGACACCCTCACACTGACCGATTTCGAGGAAACGCACTGTCCATGAATGCCGCAAAACGTCTGGAAATTTTCCGCAGGTTTCACGAAGACAACCCGGAACCGAAGACCGAACTGGCCTATTCCTCGCCGTTCGAATTGCTGATTGCCGTCATTCTGTCCGCGCAGTCGACTGATGTCGGCGTGAACAAGGCCACCGCCAAACTCTATCCGGTGGCCAATACGCCGGCGACGATTCATGCCTTGGGCGTTGAAGGGCTGTCGGAATACATCAAGACCATCGGCCTGTTCAACAGCAAAGCGAAAAACGTGATCGAAACCTGTCGTTTGCTGGTGGAGCGCCATGGCGGCGAGGTTCCGCAAACCCGAGAGGAACTGGAGGCGCTGCCCGGCGTCGGCCGCAAGACCGCCAACGTGGTGCTCAATACCGCTTTTCGGCAACTGACCATGGCCGTGGACACCCACATTTTTCGGGTCAGCAACCGCACGGGCATTGCGCCGGGCAAAAACGTGGTCGAGGTGGAGATGAAGCTGATGAAGTTTGTCCCCAAACAATACCTGCTCGATTCACACCATTGGCTGATCCTTCATGGCCGCTACGTTTGCCTGGCCCGCAAGCCTCGTTGCGGTAGCTGCCGGATCGAAGACCTGTGCGAATACAAGCAAAAGACCTCGGACGATTGAGGCGCTATTAGATTTATTGATCCATCGATTGAAAAAATCTTTTTTACCCGCCGGGCGATTGTCGATATAAGGAGCGCCAAAGGCAGTCTTAGCCTGGAGTTAACTTTATGAGCACTGGCAAAGAGCAATTGGACGTAGAAGACGACTTCACACCCGTTGAGGCCGATGACGCTGAACCGGTGGTTGAAGTGGCAAAGACCAACCTGAGCAAACGCCGCACCATCGACAATCTGCTGGAGGAGCGCCGACTGCAAAAGCAATTGGCCGATTACGATTTTGACCTTTGACACCTAAAAGCCTCCCGAAACGGAGGCTTTTTACTAAGTGCCAATCCCGGGCGATCACCCTTTCATCGCGCCTCGTCGATCGCCAATGCGTTCATACCAGTCCATTGCGTTGAGCGAGTTCGATCAGATCAACCAAAGAACGAGCATTGAGTTTCAACAACAGGCGTGTCTTGTAAGTACTGACCGTTTTATTGCTGAGGAACATTCCATCGGCAATCTCCTTGTTTGTCTTTCCTCGGGCCAACTGTTGCAACACCATCATTTCGCGCCCGGACAGACGATCCACCATATCGGCTTCACTGGCATTCCCGAGACTGGAACGAACGGTGTGCAGCGCTTGATTCGGAAAGTAGCTGTAGCCTGAAAGTACGGCTTTTATCGCACTGAGCAATTCAGTGAGATCCTGTTGTTTGCAGACATACCCGGCGGCCCCCGACTGCATGCAACGCATGGAAAAATGTCCGGGGGCCTGAGAGGTCAATATCAGCACTTTAAGAGGCATCGCCGTTGTTGTCAGACGCGCAATGACTTCCAGACCGTCCAGCTTCGGTATTCCAATATCCAGAATGACAATATCCGGCATAAGTTCGCGGGCAAGTTGTAACGCATCCACACCGTTATCTGTTTCTGCAATGACTTCGTAGCCATGACGCTCCATCAGCATACGTACCGCAAGACGAATGACGGGGTGATCATCCACGATCAGCACTTTATTCATGGGCAAGTCCAATTTCGCTGTTCGAATTTTTAGAGCCAGCACAATAGCCTAGTCGTTTCATCAGTGGCATGCCGCCCCCCTCGGCCACCCGCAGCGAGAGACATTCCCTACAAACAAGCAGGACATGTCTTACAAAAATCACACGAATACTGTGTGTCTTAAATTTTACCGCCCCGTCCGCACGGTGCTTTTAAATCTGTTTTTGTATCGATTTACATCAGGAAATCAAAGAAACCAGAGGCTGGCGGAAGGATCCGACAAACGCTGACGATTGAGCTACGCTTAAAAAGCAACCGACATTGTCAAGCCAACATTCTCACTAGTTCGTAAAAATCCAGACCTACCCACTAAATCCATTACAACAAGCCTTACAACAAGAAACACTTCAAGAACAGCAATCAACCCTGCACTTATTAAAACAAGAACAATAAAAATACCCGACTCGCAAACAATACGGCTATTATGACACCCGTTAATAAACCCACTAAAAGGACACCACCAAAACAGTAGACTGCCTTCCCGACTACACCGACTTACCAAAACCCGAAACCACTCCATAAATCGATCGAGAACAGACAATCCTTCATGAGCAAACAATATGAACAAACTCAAAACAAGAATTTCCAACCCCATGACAATCATTGCAATATTTGCAACACTGTCTGAAACTTCAGCTGCTATTTCTCTTCCCTTTCTCGACGATAAGGAACGAGAGATCTATATCTGGTTCCTTATCAGCTTTCCCTTTTATTTGCTCTTTCTATTCTTCGTCACACTCAACTTCAACTATCGATCGCTTTACGCGCCCTCTGATTTTGAGAAAGGAAAGCATTTTATCAAGGCCATGGCCGATGCCGATCAATCGCAAGGCAATACACCAGAGCAGTTGATTGAGCATCACTTACGCGCAACGGTGCTGTTAAAGGATCTGCACATCGTCGATGCACGATGGATGAGTAACAAAATGGATTTCAACACCTTGATGGAAAAGGTCCAGCAACCACAGGAAAACCCTGCGCGCGTGATCGTGTTTCTCACGTGTACTGATTCAGAGGCGTTGCTGAAGGAAGGCGCACACAAGCATTCGAAACAAACAAAGAAACGCAACAGCACGGCGTTCTGGGTTGCCTACAATTTGAACTCACATGGCATGACGATGATGGCTTGAGTGCCGATAGCAGAAGACAGCGCTCGAAGGGCAATCGGACCGCAAAAGCAGAGAAAGCGTATTTGTAACAACAAGAAAGTTGAAACATGATGCCCGGCAGGAAAAATCCCTCTTTCAGAATTGTGGCCTTGTCAGCGACAAGGCCACATTTCCATTACCGTCGTTGCAGCTTCAAAGGTCTCAGAAAAGCTTCCGGCCTTTGTTCGCAGCAATGCGCATGCGCAAGGCGTTGAGCTTGATGAAGCCCGCCGCGTCGGCCTGGTTGTAGGCGCCGCCGTCTTCCTCGAAGGTCGCGATGTTGGCATCGAACAACGATTCGTCGGACTTGCGACCGGTGACGATCACATTGCCCTTGTACAGCTTCAGGCGCACAACGCCGTTCACGTGAGCCTGGGACGCATCGATCATCTGTTGCAGCATCAGACGCTCAGGGCTCCACCAGTAACCGGTGTAGATCAGGCTGGCGTATTTAGGCATCAGCTCGTCTTTGAGGTGAGCCACTTCGCGGTCCAGGGTGATCGATTCGATCGCACGGTGAGCGCGCAGCATGATGGTGCCGCCAGGGGTTTCGTAGCAGCCACGGGACTTCATGCCCACGTAACGGTTCTCGACGATGTCGAGACGGCCGATACCGTGTTCGCCACCGATACGGTTCAGGGTCGCCAGCACGGTGGCCGGAGTCATTTCGACGCCGTCCAGTGCCACGATGTCGCCGTTGCGGTAGGTCAGTTCCAGGTATTGAGCCTTGTCTGGAGCCTTCTCCGGGGAGACGGTCCATTTCCACATGTCTTCTTCGTGCTCGGTCCAGGTGTCTTCCAGCACGCCGCCTTCATAGGAGATGTGCAGCAGGTTGGCATCCATCGAATACGGGGATTTCTTCTTGCCGTGGCGCTCGATCGGGATGTTGTGCTTTTCAGCATAATCCATCAGCTTTTCACGGGAGAGCAGGTCCCACTCGCGCCAAGGGGCGATCACTTTCACACCTGGCTTGAGTGCGTAGGCGCCCAGCTCGAAACGAACCTGGTCGTTGCCCTTGCCGGTGGCGCCGTGGGAAATGGCGTCAGCGCCGGTTTCGTTGGCGATTTCGATCAGGCGTTTGGCGATCAACGGACGAGCGATTGAAGTACCCAGCAGGTACTCGCCTTCGTAAACGGTGTTGGCGCGGAACATCGGGAAAACGAAATCACGCACGAATTCTTCGCGCAGATCGTCGATGTAGATCTCTTTCACGCCCATGGCCTGAGCCTTGGCACGTGCAGGTTCAACCTCTTCGCCCTGACCGAGGTCAGCGGTGAAGGTCACGACTTCACAGTTATAAGTATCCTGCAGCCACTTGAGGATCACCGAAGTGTCCAGGCCGCCGGAATACGCCAGAACGACCTTGTTTACGTCCGCCATGCCATCACTCCACGGGGTTCTACGGAAAGCCGTGAAGTCTACCGGTCATACGGAATAATTTACAGAGGCGCGACAGCTTATGACGACGAAGCGACAGATTCTGTCGAGCGAGCGACGATTTCAGCGGAGTCAGGAGGTCGCCGGAGCGCTTCCCGGTGTCGTGGTCTGAGGCGCGACTTTCTCGGTCGGCGCTACCCGCTCCAGGCGCACGGCGACCCGGCGATTCTTCGCGCGGTTGCTGGCGTTGGTGTTCGGCGCCACAGGGTAGCGCTCACCGTGGAAACGCAGGGTGATCTGCGATTCCTGGATGCCATTGGCCTTGAAATAGTCCATCACCGCCAACGCCCGGCGGCGTGACAGTTCGCGGTTGGTCAGGCGGTTGCCGCTGTTGTCGGAGTGCCCGTCGAGCTCGATGTGATTGACCGTCGGATCCGCCTTCATGAACTCCAGCATCACCTGCAACTGCGCCTTGGCTTGTGGATCGAGATCGACGCCTTCACCCGGGAAGCCGATTTCGGACTGTTTGACCTGCTCGAAATTCTTCGGCAGCAGTTTCGCCACGCAGCCCTGATAGTCGTTGAAGGCCTTGCTGAACTTGACCGGCAACAGGCGCACTTCAGACACACGACCATCGCCAGAGGAATGCCGGATGACCGGACTGCGGCCGTCCATCAACCCGCTGATCAGGCGCCCGGCCTGAACCTGCGAACTGTTGAACAACACATTGCCGCTGCCGATTCTCACCGAACCCAGATTGATGTCGCCACGTCCCGGTTGCCAAGGCGCAGCGGCCGCCAGCAGGGTCGCCGAACCACCGCCGATCATCGCGTTGTAGGCTTTCAGACGAAACGTCGCCTGCTCGCCGGCACGGCGCACGAATTCACCCGAACCGAAATCGGTAATCGGTTGAGTCAGGCGGCATTCGAACTTGTCACCTTCGACCGTCCACTCGATGCTCTCCAGACGCGTCTGGAAAGTGAGCGCCATCGCAGGGAGGCTGGCAAACACACTGAGCAAGGCTAAATAACGCTGGCGCACGGGAGGCTCCACTGGCTTCTACAACAAAAAGACCGACACACATATTTCCGGCATACCTGTTGGATATCGGAAGCTTCCTGCAAAACTTGATAGCGAGTGCCTGGAAGAGTCTTTTCCGGTAGCATTCCCCAGAGTTTGACCCGCCTGGAATCCCCTCATGTCCGACCGCCTGACCCTGCTGCGTCCCGACGACTGGCATATTCATCTTCGCGATGGTGCTGTGTTGACCAATACCGTTGCGGATGTCGCGCGCACCTTTGGTCGCGCCATCATCATGCCCAACCTGGTACCTCCGGTGCGTAACGCCGCTGAAGCCGACGCCTATCGCCAGCGGATTCTCGCTGCACGCCCGGCCGGCAGTCGTTTCGAACCGTTGATGGTGCTGTACCTGACCGACCGCACCCAGCCCGACGAAATTCGCGAGGCCAAGGCCAGCGGCTTCATTCACGCCGCCAAGCTGTACCCGGCCGGCGCGACCACCAACTCGGACTCTGGCGTCACCAGCATCGACAAGATCTTCCCTGCACTTGAGGCCATGGCCGACGTCGGGATGCCTTTGTTGGTTCACGGTGAAGTCACCCGCGGCGACGTCGATGTGTTCGACCGCGAAAAAATCTTCATCGATGAGCACATGCGTCGTGTGGTCGAGCGTTTCCCGACGCTCAAAGTGGTGTTCGAGCACATCACCACCGCGGACGCCGTGCAGTTCGTCAACGAGGCTTCGGCCAACGTTGGCGCGACCATCACCGCGCATCACCTGCTGTACAACCGCAACCACATGCTGGTGGGCGGGATTCGGCCGCACTTCTATTGCCTGCCGATCCTCAAGCGCAATACCCACCAGGAAGCCCTGCTCGACGCTGCCACCAGCGGCAGCGACAAGTTCTTCCTCGGCACCGACTCGGCGCCTCACGCCCAGCACGCCAAAGAAGCAGCGTGCGGCTGTGCCGGTTGCTACACCGCTTATGCGGCAATCGAGATGTATGCCGAAGCCTTTGAACAACGCAACGCGCTGGACAAGCTCGAAGCCTTCGCCAGCCTCAACGGCCCGCGCTTCTATGGCTTGCCGGTGAACACCGATCGCATCACCCTGGTCCGCGATGAGTGGACCGCCCCAACCAGCCTGCCATTTGGCGAGCTGACCGTAATCCCGCTGCGCGCCGGTGAAAAACTGCGCTGGCGCCTGCTGGAGGAACACGCGTGAGTGAAGACCATTTCGACGACGAACAGGACGGTCAAGGCGGCGGAGGTGGTTCGCGCCACCCGATGGCTGAGCGCTTCCGTGGATACCTGCCAGTTGTTGTCGACGTTGAAACCGGTGGTTTCAACTCTGCCACTGACGCCTTGCTGGAAATCGCCGCGACCACCATCGCCATGGATGAAAAAGGGTTCGTGTACCCCGATCACACCTATTTCTTCCGCGTCGAGCCTTTTGAAGGCGCGAACATTGAAGCGGCCGCGCTGGAATTCACCGGAATCAAGCTCGATCATCCGCTGCGTATGGCAGTGAGCGAGGAAGCAGCCCTGACCGATATTTTCCGTGGCATCCGCAAGGCCTTGAAAGCCAACGGCTGCAAACGGGCAATTCTGGTCGGGCACAACAGCAGCTTCGATCTGGGCTTCCTCAACGCCGCTGTCGCGCGTCTGGACATGAAACGTAACCCGTTTCATCCATTCTCCAGTTTCGATACAGCCACCCTCGCTGGCCTGGCTTACGGTCAAACCGTACTGGCCAAGGCTTGCCAGGCGGCGGACATCGACTTCGACGGTCGCGAGGCTCACTCGGCGCGCTACGACACCGAGAAGACGGCCGAGCTGTTCTGCGGCATCGTCAATCGCTGGAAACAAATGGGTGGCTGGGAAGACTTCAACGACTGATCCTCGGTCGCTGGATTTCTCCCGCCCATAAAAAAACCGGCCTCAACAGCCGGTTTTTTTATGCCTGACGCTTGGGCTTACAGCGCCGCAGCGTTCTCGGTCAGGTAAGCCGCGACGCCTTCGGTCGAAGCGGTCATGCCTTTGTCGCCTTTTTTCCAGTTGGCAGGGCAAACTTCGCCGTGCTCTTCGTGGAATTGCAGTGCGTCGACCAGACGGATCAGCTCTTCCATGTTACGGCCCAGCGGCAGGTCGTTGATGATCTGCGAGCGGACAATGCCTTTGTCGTCGATCAGGAACGCGCCACGGAAAGCCACGCCGCCTTCGGACTCAACGTCGTAGGCCTTGGCAATTTCGTGCTTCATGTCGGCAGCCATGGTGTAACGAACCTGGCCGATACCGCCATTGTTCACCGGGGTGTTGCGCCATGCGTTGTGGGTGAAGTGCGAATCGATCGACACCGCGACCACTTCAACGTTACGGGCCTTGAAGTCAGCCATGCGGTTGTCCAGAGCGATCAGCTCGGATGGGCAAACGAAAGTGAAGTCCAGTGGGTAGAAGAACACCAGGCCGTATTTGCCTTTGATGGCCGAGGACAAGGTGTAGCTGTCTACGATTTCGCCATTGCCGAGGACGGCAGGTACGGTGAAGTCCGGGGCTTGTTTGCCTACGAGTACGCTCATTGAATATCTCCTGGTCTATATATCGTGAAGAACTGGGTTCGCGTCAGCCTGCCACCCTCAGGCGACAGCCCTGTGACACGACCCCCTTCGCAAGGACCGACCATCATACACGGCGTTTTTGAGCTGTCCTCAACGGTTTTTCATCGGCGCACCAAATTGGCCATCGCGGCAGGGTAATGGCAGATGCCTGGATGAAAACCGTTCGTCAGTCATACGCGCTTATAACGCAAAGCTTTCAGAAACCACTTTGACAATCATTCTCGTTAACATTAAGATCCATCGCAACTGAGTCACCACCAGCGACGGTTCTTAGCTTATGTATGTCTGCCTCTGCACTGGCGTCACCGACGGTCAAATCCGCGATGCAATCTATGAAGGTTGCTGCAGCTACAAAGAAGTCCGTCAGGCGACTGGCGTAGCCAGCCAATGCGGTAAATGTGCCTGCCTTGCCAAGGAAGTGGTGCGTGAAACCCTGACTAAATTGCAATCGTCACAGGCCGCGATCCCCTACCCGGTAGAATTTACTGCCGCGTAAATACCGTATTCCAAAGAACCGGACTTGATGTCCGGTTTTTTTATGTCTGAAAATCAACCGCTTACGCTCTAGACGCGGAACACAAACATTCTTATTCCGATTAATTTTCATTTAAGTTTCAATAACTTAGGTTTGACACTCTTAGTTGTGCGGCTCAAACTCTGCCCTATTGACAACTAATACAGGGCAGGACCCCATCATGAAAGGCGACATTACAGTCATCCAGCATCTCAACAAGATCCTTGCCAATGAGCTGGTCGCGATCAATCAATACTTTCTGCATGCGCGCATGTACGAAGACTGGGGTCTGAACAAGCTCGGCAAGCACGAATACCACGAATCCATCGACGAGATGAAACACGCGGACAAGCTGATCAAGCGCATCCTGTTCCTCGAAGGCCTGCCGAACGTCCAGGACCTGGGCAAGCTGCAGATCGGCGAACACACCCAGGAAATGCTTGAGTGCGACCTGCGTATCGAAAAAACCGGTCATGCCGACCTCAAGGTTGCCATCGCTCATTGTGAAACCGTCGGCGACTTCGGTAGCCGTGAATTGCTCGAAGATATCCTTGAGTCCGAAGAAGAACACATCGACTGGCTGGAAACCCAACTGGGCCTGATCGATAAAGTCGGTCTTGAGAACTATCTGCAGTCGCAGATGGGCGAAGAGTAAGTTAGCGCCCGCTAAACTCGAGACAATAAAAAGCCCCGCACTCTTTTGAAGAGGCGGGGCTTTTTAATGTCGCTCTTGTAGGAGCGATGCTTGCTCGCGAAGAACGATGACGCGGTATTCCTGAAGACCGAGGCGCCCTATTCGCGGGCAAGCCTCGCTCCTACAGGAACCGGATCAGGCTTCGGTCTTGTTGGCAGCAGCCGCTTCAACAGCCGCCTTGATCGTGGCCTGCAGCGAACCATCAGCCGACATTTCAGTCATGATGTCGCTACCGCCGACCAGCTCACCACCGACCCACAGCTGCGGGAAGGTTGGCCAGTTGGCGTATTTTGGCAGGTTGGCGCGGATTTCCGGGTTCTGCAGGATGTCCACGTACGCAAACTTTTCACCACATGCCATCACGGCCTGCGCGGCTTTCGCGGAGAAGCCACACTGCGGGGCATTCGGCGAACCTTTCATGTAAAGCAGAATGGTGTTGTTAGCAATCTGCTCTTTAATCGTTTCGATGATATCCATGGAGCACCTCGGCTGAACTTTCCGACTCAGAGGTCGGCACGGTGGCGCATTGTAACGGAAACCCGAGCGCCATGCTCGGTCTCCCCGACAGACACAATCAAGCCGCCACCACCGTCACCGGAACACCGTTCAACGCCGCATTCCCCGACAACTCGTCGAGCTGACACTCATCGGTCAGGTCATTGGCGCTGGAGCCCGGTTGACTACTGGCGATCGTCATCTGCACGCCGGGACGCGCATGGCCCCAACCGTGAGGCAGGCTGACCACGCCTTTCATCATGTCCAGGCTGGCGACCACTTCCACTTCGATCACACCGACCCGCGAACTGACCCGCACGCGCTGCCCATCACCGAGTCCACGGCTAGCCAGGTCATCCGGGTGCATCAGCAATTGATGGCGCGGCTTGCCCTTCACCAGACGGTGATAGTTGTGCATCCACGAGTTGTTGCTGCGCACATGGCGACGACCAATCATCAGCAATTCGTCGGCGGCCGGTGCTTGCAGCGCGGCGAAGCGTGCCAGGTCGGCGAGAATCGCAGCCGGCGCGGCCTGGACTCGCTGGTTGGCGGTTTTCAGGCGTGGCGCCAGGTTGGATTTGAGCGCGCCCAGATCGACGCCGTGCGGGTGATCGAACAGCGTCGCCAACGAAAGCTTATGCTGCGAGGCATCGCCATAAAGCCCCATCCGCAGCCCACGATCGATCATCTGCGCAGGTGCAATGGTCGGTTTCAGTTCCTTGCCTGTCTTCGCCGCAAAAGCCTGGGCCAGGCCGACAAAAATCTCCCAGTCATGCAACGCGCCTTCTGGTTTCGCCAGAATCGCCCGGTTGAAACGGGATACGTTTCGCACCGCAAACATGTTGAACGTGGTGTCGTAGTGATCGTTTTCCAGTGCCGAGGTCGACGGCAGGATCAGGTCGGCATAGCGCGTGGTTTCATTGATGTACAGGTCGATGCTGACCATGAACTCCAGCCCGTCCAGCGCCTGCTCCAGTTGCCGGCCATTGGGTGTGGACAGCACCGGGTTGCCGGCCACGGTGATCAGCGCACGGACCTGCCCTTCCCCGCCCGTCAGCATCTCTTCCGCCAGGGCCGACACCGGCAATTCGCCGCCGTACTCGGGACGCCCGGACACGCGGCTCTGCCACAGATTGAAATGCCCGCCCGACGTCGAGGCCACCAGATCCACCGCAGGTTCGGTGCACAACGCACCGCCGACGCGGTCGAGGTTGCCGGTGACCAGATTGATCAGTTGCACCAGCCAATGACACAGCGTGCCGAAGGCCTGGGTCGAGACGCCCATCCGGCCATAGCAGACCGCTGTCGGCGCCGCCGCGAAATCCCGGGCCAGTTGGCGAATCTGTTCTGCCGGCACCGCACACAAAGGGCTCATTGTGTCGGCAGTGAATGTGGTGATCGCCTGACGGACTTCATCCAGACCGTCCACCGGCAAATGGCTGTCGCGGGTCAGACCTTCGGTGAACAAGGTATTGAGCAATCCGAACAACAGCGCCGCATCGCCACCGGGGCGCACGAACAGATGCTGATCGGCCATCGCTGCCGTTTCACTGCGGCGCGGATCAACCACCACCACTTTTCCGCCCCGTGCCTGAATCGCCTTCAGGCGCTTCTCCACATCCGGCACGGTCATGATGCTGCCGTTGGAGGCCAGGGGATTGCCGCCGAGAATCAGCATGAAATCGGTGTGGTCGATGTCCGGAATCGGCAGCAGCAGACCGTGGCCGTACATCAAATGGCTGGTCAGGTGATGAGGCAACTGATCGACCGAGGTCGCGGAAAACCGGTTGCGGGTTTTCAACAGGCCCAGGAAATAATTGCTGTGGGTCATCAACCCATAGTTGTGCACGCTGGGGTTGCCTTGATAGACCGCCACCGCGTTCTGCCCGTGATGCTCCTGAATCGCCGCCAGGCGTTCGGCGACAAGGCTGAAGGCGTCTTCCCACTCGATAGGCTGCCATTCGCTGCCCACTCGCAACATCGGCTGACGCAGGCGATCCGGATCGTTCTGGATGTCTTGCAGGGCAACCGCCTTGGGGCAGATGTGCCCACGGCTGAACGTATCCAGCGGGTCGCCCTTGATTGAGGTGATCTGCACGCCATTGCCTTCAACCTCGGAGGTCTCGATGGTCAGGCCGCAGATGGCTTCACACAGGTGGCAGGCACGGTGATGGAGAGTCTTGGTCATGGCCAGTCTCTGTTTTGTTCTGGGCGGGCAATTTCGGCCGCGGAAACAAAACTATGGCGCGTGACCCGCGACTGCGCCAGCGACGTTCGTCTTGTGAATCGATGACCATCAGGCCAGCCGATGGCCGCGCACAGTCAGTTCGGCGGCAACCCGGGCGGCGGCGCCTGCAACTGGATGTCCTGAATGGTTTCGATCTGCTCCTGGGCGACATGTACGCCGGTGAGCTCGCCGATCAGTCGCCAGTGCTCGTCGAGCCCCGTGCTGATGGTTGCCATGCGGTCGATCATGCGTCGACCGGCCGCCTTGGTCACTTCGTCTTCACTGCGCATCAATTCGAAGGACATCGACGTCATGGAAGCGGTGAGGTGGGTCAGTGAACGGGCCGTGAGGCCGAGTAATTCCATTAACAGCTGTTCTTTCGATTCCATTCCGAAGGCTTCCTGCGTCACTCGTGAGTTAGTTATAACCCAGCACTTTGCATTAGCAAATGTTTCATCCGGGGCACGGTGACAGCCGGCGCCTTGAAACAGGCAAGACACGAGCAACATTTCCAAAACATAAGTTCGATCCCACAGACAGACTCACTGCGGTTGAGAAATCTTCAACGCCTTCTTTTTTAGAGGTGAGGCCAAGGCCGTCCAGATTCCGCCGACCGCCAGCCAAAGCATCACGCCGGACCCGATCAGGATGATAGCTTTCTGGTTTGCCAGGATGCCCAGTTGATGAGGCTCGGCTTGATAGACCTGCAAAGCAATATCAATGACGCTCACCACGGTGAACCACGCGACCACCAGGGCAGCTCCATGCTTAAGGTCCGGCGTCGACCGGGCGAGTAGCGAAGCCCCCAGGTAGATTCCAATTGCGACCAATCCCCCCACTACCAAAAACTGGGTCGAATCAATCTGCAATCGCGTCATCCCTGAAATTCTTCACGCCGATAAAAGCGCCGACGATGGCGCCAACCACGGCGCTCGGAACGCCTGGATAAATCGTGCTTGCGATAATCGCGAAGCCCATGACCGTAGAAATGACAGCCATATCGAAGGCCGGTGAAACACGACGAAGACGTGTCAGGCCAGTGTGTCCGGGTTTATTGATCGCCATACAGCGCTCCCTCCCTGGGAGTGTTTGACTTTACGCAGTCGAGAATCCGCAATGGGGCAGATAATACCTGAGCGCAGTCCGAGACCCGGCACCCGAAAACGTAACAGTAAACAACTCCGCGAGCTTGTAACGGGGCCCGGAGACCGCTGGTGGGCGGGTCTTTCAATCTTCGCCGGATGTCGAGCCAGATCACGGCATTTATTGCAATCGAGCTTCGGCACCGTGTACAAATGCTGCTCTCAACCTCGCAACGCGGATCGCGCTGTAAAGCTTGAAACATGTTGGAAGCCGTAAAAAAAGCCTCCTATTGGAAAAACGCGACATTTAATGTCAATATCGCGCCTCCCCCTATTTCGTCGCCCCGTGCGGCTTACGCCGCAGGTCTCGCCCGTTTTTCAGTTAAACAAGGCTTTGAGTATCTGCGGTCTGTTGCAAAAAGGTAGTCAATGATGAGCGCAAGGCACTTTCTCTCCCTGATGGATTGCACGCCCGAAGAGCTGGTCAGCGTGATCCGTCGAGGCGTTGAGCTCAAGGACCTGCGTAACCGCGGCGTACTGTTCGAGCCTCTGAAAAACCGCGTGCTCGGGATGATTTTCGAAAAGTCCTCGACCCGCACCCGAATTTCGTTCGAAGCCGGCATGATCCAGCTCGGCGGCCAGGCCATTTTCCTGTCACCGCGCGACACGCAGCTGGGCCGTGGCGAGCCGATCGGAGACGCCGCCATTGTCATGTCGAGCATGCTCGATGCGGTGATGATCCGCACGTTTTCCCACAGTACCCTGACCGAATTTGCCGCCAATTCGCGCGTCCCGCTGATCAACGGCCTGTCCGATGACCTGCACCCGTGCCAGTTGCTGGCCGACATGCAAACCTTCCTAGAACATCGCGGCTCGATCCAGGGCAAGACCGTGGCCTGGATCGGCGACGGCAACAACATGTGCAACAGCTATATAGAAGCGGCGATCCAGTTCGACTTCCAGTTGCGTATCGCCTGCCCTGAAGGTTTTGAACCCAACCCGCAATTCGTGGCCAAGGCCGGTGATCGCGTGACCATCGTCCGCGATCCGAAGGACGCCGTGCGCGGCGCCCACCTGGTGAGCACCGACGTCTGGACCTCCATGGGCCAGGAAGAAGAAACCGCCAAGCGCCTGAAGCTGTTCGCGCCGTTCCAGGTGACTCGCGCCCTGCTCGACCTGGCTGCCGAGGACGTGCTGTTCATGCACTGCCTGCCGGCCCACCGGGGCGAGGAAATCAGCCTCGACGTGCTCGATGACAAGCGCTCCGTCGCCTGGGATCAAGCGGAAAACCGTCTTCACGCACAAAAGGCCCTGCTCGAGTTTCTCGTCCCGCCTTCGTATCACCACGCATGAGCCATCCATTACTGCTTAACCTGCGCAACCTCGCCTGTGGCTATCAAGACCAGCGAGTCGTGCAGAACCTCAACCTGCATTTGAATGCCGGTGACATCGGGTGCCTGTTGGGCTCTTCGGGCTGCGGCAAGACCACCACGCTACGGGCGATTGCCGGTTTCGAACCGGTGCACGAAGGTGAAATCACGCTGGCGGGCGAGACCCTCTCCCGCGCCGGTTTCACCCTCGCGCCGGAGAAACGCCGGATCGGCATGGTGTTCCAGGACTACGCGCTGTTTCCGCACCTGAGCGTGGCCGAGAACATCGCCTTCGGGATCCGCAAGCATCCGCAAAAGGATCGCGTCACCGAAGAATTGCTGGAACTGGTCAACCTGAAAAACCTTGGCAAGCGCTTCCCGCATGAGTTGTCCGGTGGTCAGCAGCAGCGTGTCGCATTGGCCCGCGCACTGGCACCGGAACCGCAATTGCTGTTGCTCGACGAACCGTTCTCCAACCTCGATGGCGAACTGCGGCGCAAGCTCAGCCATGAGGTGCGCGACATTCTCAAGGCCCGTGGCACCAGCGCGATTCTGGTGACCCACGACCAGGAAGAAGCTTTCGCGGTGAGCGATCACGTCGGGGTGTTCAAGGAAGGCCGGCTGGAACAATGGGACACGCCCTACAACCTGTACCACGAACCACTGACGCCGTTTGTGGCCAGCTTCATTGGCCAGGGTTATTTCATTCGCGGTCAGCTGAGCAGCCCCGAGTCGGTGCAGACTGAGTTGGGTGAGTTACGCGGTAACCGTGCCTACACCTGGCCAGTGGGCGGTGCGGTGGACGTGTTGCTGCGCCCGGACGATATCGTTTATGCACCCGACAGCGGTTTGAAGGCGCGGATTGTCGGCAAGTCTTTCCAGGGGGCCTCGACGCTGTACCGTTTGCAGCTGCCTACCGGTGCGCAGCTGGAGTCGATTTTCCCGAGCCATGCCGATCATCAAGTCGGCGCCGAGGTGGGCATTCGAGTCGCGGCTGAACACCTGGTGTTGTTCCAGGCGTCCGGCAGCACGGCAGCGCAGATTCCGGCGGTAGAGTCCGGCGTCCGGCGCTACAGCACCGCCAGCTGATACAGAAACCTGTAGGAGCGAGGCTTGCCCGCGAAGGCGTCGTGTCAGTCGAAACCTTCTTTGGCAGGCCTGACGCCTTCGCGGGCAAGCCTCGCTCCTACAGAAATCAACCGAAAATCAGAAAATCATCCGAGCATCAGTGTTCCGCTCGCAACCAGCGTCGCATTCCCGCCGATCTTCACCCGATCCCCTTCCAGCCGGCAAAACAACTCCCCGCCTCGCTTCGAGCACTGATATGCCGTGAGGCTCGACTTGCCCAATCGCTTCGACCAGTAAGGAATCAAGCTGCAATGGGTCGAACCGGTGACCGGGTCTTCATTGATGCCGATCGCCGGGGCGAAGTAACGCGACACAAAATCATGCTTGCCACCCTTGGCGGTGACAATTGCGCCGGGCCACGGCAGTTTGCCCAGGGCAATCATGTCTGGCTGACAATCGAGCACCGCCTGCTCCGATTCCAGCACCACGAACAATTCATTTGAACCCAACACGTCGACTACTTCGACGCCCAAGGCGCGTTCGACATCCAGGGTCACGCCCACTTCAGACGGCACGATGGCCGGAAAATCCAGCCACAAGCGTCCACCCTCCCGAGTCACACTCAACGGCCCGGACTTGCAGATGAAGTCCAGGCGCTCGGCCGGTTCCTTATAGATTTCAAACAACACATGCGCGCTGGCCAGGGTCGCATGGCCGCACAACGGCACCTCAGTGGTCGGGGTAAACCAGCGAATGTGCCAGTCCTGCCCTTCGCGCACCAGGAAGGCGGTTTCGGCGAGGTTGTGCTCGGCGGCGATCTTCTGCATCAACTCATCGGCGAGCCAGGCCTCGAGCCGATACACCATCGCCGGGTTGCCACTGAACGGACTATCACTAAACGCATCGACCTGATGAAATTCAAGCTGCATAACCTTCTCCCTGATTCAGACGCGGCCGATATCGGCGAACTTGGCCTGTGTGTGCTCGGCCAGCACGGCCGGCGCCAATTCAACTTCCAGACCGCGCCGACCGGCGCTGACGAAAATGGTTGCAAAGGGCTGAGCGGAGGTATCGATAAATGTGCGCAAACGCTTCTTCTGCCCCAGCGGACTGATCCCGCCCAACAGATAACCCGTCGCGCGTTGCGCAGCGGCAGGATCGGCCATTTCGACTTTTTTCACACCCGCCGCGTGAGCCAGATGCTTCAAGTCCAGACTTCCGACGACCGGCACCACCGCCACCAGCAACTCACCTTTCTCACTCGCCGCCAGCAACGTCTTGAACACTTGCGCCGGGTCCAGTCCCAGTTTCTCCGCGGCCTCCAGCCCATAGGACGCGGCCTTCGGATCATGTTCATAACTGTGCACGCGATGTTCGGCTCGAACTTTTTTCAACAAATCCAATGCGGGGGTCATGGCAGCTCCAGACTGGGCGGCAGTAGAAAAATCCTGCGCTGGATTCTAGGACATTGATCGGAAAAAGGCTCTATTGCGCCACTGTTTCAAAGGCTTGGCAGCGCCGCCTGCCGCTCGTCCGTGATCAGCCTGCGGCGTGAACGATACGATCATTCACGTGACTAATAGTTGAATTGTGACTGACGGTTCACTTTCGACCTTTGACAGCAGCGTTTCTTGTCTATATTTTTTCGAATCTGAATACTGTACGAATGTGTCATCGCAGCACCCCAGCAGCAGGCCGAGAACAGGATGGGGATTCTGCCTCGGTGGAAAACGCGCTTTGGCCATGACGAAAGAAGCGCCAGACAACAACAAAAACGAGGTTTTCAATGACAACTGCTTTACAACAACCGTCGCTCTCAAGCCAATGCATGGCCGAGTTTCTGGGCACTGCACTGCTTATCTTTTTCGGCACCGGTTGTGTTGCCGCGCTCAAGGTCGCGGGTGCCAGCTTTGGCCTGTGGGAAATCAGCATCATCTGGGGCGTCGGTGTGAGCATGGCGATCTACCTGACCGCCGGGGTTTCCGGGGCTCACCTCAATCCTGCCGTGAGCATCGCCCTGAGCATTTTCGCCGACTTCGAAAAGCGCAAACTGCCGTTCTATATCCTTTCTCAAATTGCTGGCGCGTTCTGCGGCGCATTTTTGGTCTACACGCTGTACAGCAATCTATTCTTCGACTTCGAACAAACTCACCATATGGTCCGTGGCACCCAGGCCAGCCTTGAATTGGCGTCGGTGTTTTCCACCTTCCCCAACCCGGCCCTGTCCACCGCCCAGGCTTTCCTGGTTGAAGTCATCATCACCGCCATCCTGATGGGCGTGATCATGTCCCTGACCGACGACAACAATGGTCTGCCAAAAGGGCCTCTGGCACCGTTGCTGATCGGTTTGCTGATTGCAGTAATTGGCAGCTCCATGGGCCCGCTGACCGGTTTCGCGATGAACCCGGCGCGTGATTTCGGTCCGAAGCTGATGACTTTCTTCACCGGCTGGGGTGAAATTTCCCTCACCGGCGGCCGCGATATCCCGTATTTCCTGATTCCGATTTTTGCACCGATTGTCGGTGCCTGCCTCGGCGCTGCCGCGTATCGCGGGCTGATTGCCCGTCATCTGCCCAGCGCCATACCTGCTACAAAGGACGCAACACCGGCCATTGACGGCAAACCAAGAACTTCTTGATACCGTAGGCGCGTGATCCTGCCCTTTTGGTCTCGCGCCTGACCTCACTTCCTTTTTTCGTCCAAGGCAATCGACATGACCGACATTCAGAATAAGAACTACATCATTGCCCTCGATCAGGGTACGACCAGCTCCCGCGCGATCATTTTCGACCGCGACGCGAACGTGGTGTGCACCGCCCAGCGCGAATTCGCCCAGCATTACCCGCAAGCCGGTTGGGTCGAACACGACCCGATGGAAATCTTCGCCACCCAAAGCGCCGTGATGGTCGAGGCCCTGGCTCAAGCCGGCCTGCATCACGACCAGGTCGCGGCCATCGGCATTACCAACCAGCGCGAAACGACCGTGGTCTGGGACAAGACCACCGGCCGCCCGATCTACAACGCGATCGTCTGGCAGTGCCGCCGCAGCACCGAGATCTGCCAGCAGCTCAAGCGCGATGGCCACGAGCAATACATCAGCGAAACCACAGGTCTGGTCACCGACCCGTACTTCTCCGGCACCAAACTCAAGTGGATCCTCGACAACGTCGAAGGCAGCCGCGAGCGTGCGCGTAAAGGTGAACTGCTGTTCGGCACCGTCGACAGCTGGTTGATCTGGAAATTTACCGGCGGCAAGGTGCACGTCACCGACTACACCAACGCCTCGCGCACCATGCTCTTCAACATCCACACCCTGGAGTGGGACGCGAAGATGCTGGAGGTGCTGGATATTCCGCGCGAGATGCTGCCGGAAGTGAAGTCCTCGTCAGAAATCTACGGCCACACCAAAAGCGGCATCGCCATCGGCGGTATTGCCGGCGATCAGCAAGCAGCCCTTTTCGGCCAGATGTGCGTCGAGCCGGGCCAGGCGAAAAACACCTACGGCACCGGCTGCTTCCTGTTGATGAACACTGGCGACAAAGCCGTGAAGTCCAAGCACGGCATGCTCACCACCATCGCTTGCGGCCCACGCGGCGAAGTGGCTTACGCCCTCGAAGGCGCCGTGTTCAACGGTGGCTCGACCGTTCAGTGGCTGCGTGACGAACTGAAGATCATCAACGACGCCCACGACACCGAATATTTCGCCAACAAGGTCAAGGACAGCAACGGCGTGTACCTGGTACCGGCCTTTACCGGCCTCGGCGCTCCCTACTGGGACCCGTACGCCCGTGGTGCCCTGTTCGGCCTGACCCGCGGCGTGCGTGTGGATCACATTATTCGTGCAGCCCTGGAGTCGATTGCCTACCAGACCCGCGACGTTCTGGACGCCATGCAACAGGATTCCGGCGAACGTTTGAAATCCCTGCGCGTGGACGGCGGCGCGGTCGCGAACAACTTCCTGATGCAGTTCCAGGCCGACATCCTCGGCACTCAGGTCGAGCGTCCGCAAATGCGCGAGACCACTGCACTGGGCGCCGCTTACCTGGCCGGCCTGGCGTGTGGTTTCTGGGGCAGCCTGGATGAGTTGCGCGGCAAGGCGGTGATCGAACGCGAATTCGAACCGACCCTGGACGAAACCGCCAAGGAAAAACTCTACGCCGGCTGGAAAAAAGCCGTCAGCCGCACCCGCGACTGGGAACCGCATGAAGGCGCTGAATAAGCCAACAACAGGGTTGTAACTGGTCGGGAGCAGATTCCTGCGGCATCATGGGCAAATTTTGCACGGCAGCCAAAGGAAGCCCCATGAATCTGCCTCCCCGTCAGCAGCAAATCCTCGAACTGGTCCGCGAACGCGGCTATGTCAGCATCGAGGAAATGGCTACGCTGTTCGTCGTTACACCGCAGACCATCCGCCGCGATATCAATCAGCTCGCGGAAGCCAATTTGTTGCGTCGCTATCACGGCGGCGCGGCCTACGATTCCAGTGTCGAAAACACCGCCTACGCCATGCGCGCCGACCAGATGCGCGATGAAAAGCAGCGTATCGGCGAAGCCATTGCGGCGCAGATCCCGGATCACGCCTCGCTGTTCATCAATATCGGCACCACCACCGAATCGATTGCCCGGGCGTTGCTCAACCACAACCACCTGAAGATCATCACCAACAACCTGCACGTGGCCTCGATGCTCAGCGCCAAGGACGACTTCGACGTTCTGCTGACCGGTGGCAATGTGCGGCGCGATGGCGGCGTGGTCGGCCAGGCGAGTGTCGACTTCATCAACCAGTTCAAGGTGGACTTCGCCCTGGTCGGCATCAGCGGCATCGATGAAGACGGCAGCCTGCTGGACTTCGATTACCAGGAAGTGCGGGTGTCGCAGGCGATCATCGCCAATGCCCGGCAGGTGATTCTGGCGGCTGACTCCAGCAAATTCGGGCGCAACGCCATGATTCGCCTGGGGCCTATCAGTCTGATTGATTGCCTGGTGACCGATCAGCAGCCTGTGCCGGCGTTGGCGCAGTTGTTGAGTCAGCACAAGATTCGGCTCGAAGTCGTTTAAACCCCTCCCCTGTGGTGAGGGGATTTATCCCCGTTGGGCTGCGCAGCAGCCCTAAAACCTGCAACTACGGTATTTCTGATACACCTCGTGTGGTGGTTTGACGACTGCTTCGCAGCCGAACGGGGATGAATCCCCTCGCCACATTTGTTCCTTGCAACGACCTAAATGTTCGTAAATTTTCCTTTCCCGCCCCTTCGATCAGTATTTTCAATCGAAGTTGACTGGCTGCGGGCGGTTTAATGGGCTACTATTTTCGCAAATGAACATTAATGTTCGTATTCCAATACAGAAAATCAAAAAAGCCCGAGGCCAGCCGATGCCCACTTCTACCTTGCCTACGCCCCCTCTCGCTGAGGTCTACGACATCGCCGTCATCGGTGGTGGGATCAATGGCGTGGGGATCGCAGCAGATGCCGCCGGTCGCGGCCTCTCGGTGTTCCTTTGCGAAAAGGATGACCTGGCCAGCCACACCTCGTCCGCCAGCAGCAAACTGATCCACGGCGGCCTGCGCTACCTCGAACATTACGAATTCCGCCTGGTGCGCGAAGCCCTCGCCGAACGCGAAGTGCTGCTGGCCAAGGCGCCGCACATCGTCAAGCAAATGCGCTTCGTGTTGCCGCACCGTCCGCACCTGCGTCCGGCCTGGATGATCCGCGCCGGCCTGTTCCTGTATGACCACCTCGGCAAGCGGGAAAAACTCGAAGGCTCGAAAAGCCTGAAGTTCGGTCCGGACAGCCCGCTTAAAAGCGAAATCACCAAAGGCTTCGAATACTCCGATTGCTGGGTCGACGATGCGCGTCTGGTGGTACTGAACGCCATGGCCGCCCGCGAGAAAGGCGCCCACGTTCACACCCAGACCCGTTGCGTCAGCGCCCGTCGCACCAAGGGTTTGTGGCATCTGCACCTGGAACGCGCCGATGGCAGCCTGTTTTCGATCCGCGCCAAGGCACTGGTGAACGCCGCCGGCCCATGGGTCGCCAAGTTCATTCGTGACGACCTGAAGATGGAATCGCCATACGGCATCCGCCTGATCCAGGGCAGCCACCTGATCGTGCCGAAACTGTACGAAGGCGAACACGCGCACATTCTGCAAAACGAAGATCAGCGCATCGTCTTCACCATTCCGTACCTGAACCACTTCACCCTGATCGGCACCACCGACCGCGAGTACACCGGCGATCCGGCAAAAGTGGCGATCACCGAAGGCGAAACCGATTACCTGTTGAAAGTGGTCAACGCCCACTTCAAGAAGCGGATCAGCCGCGACGATATCCTGCACAGCTATTCCGGCGTTCGTCCGCTGTGCAACGACGAATCCGACAACCCGTCGGCCGTCACCCGCGACTACACGTTGGCACTGTCGGGCACTGGCGAAGAAGCGCCGTTGCTGTCGGTGTTCGGCGGCAAGCTGACCACCTACCGCAAACTGGCCGAGTCGGCGCTGGCACAACTGGCGCCGTACTTCACGCACATCAAGCCAAGCTGGACCGCCAGCGCCACCCTGCCGGGCGGCGAAGACATGACCACTCCGCAGGCGCTGAGCTCGCTGATTCGCGACAAGTTCGACTGGGTTCCGACTGAAATCTCACGCCGCTGGGCGACCACCTATGGCAGCCGTACCTGGTGCATGATGGAAGGCGTGCAGAACCTCAGCGACCTGGGCGAACACATCGGCGGCGGTCTCTACACCCGCGAAGTCGATTACCTGTGCAGCGAAGAATGGGCAACCACCGCCCATGACATTCTGTGGCGCCGCAGTAAATTGGGCTTGTTCACTACCCCGGCGGAACAGCAGAAACTGGCGGACTACCTGAGCAAGGTCGAGCAGAACCGCAGCAAGATCGAAGCGGCCTGATCGGGAATCCGGTTAAAGCGAAGCCCCTGAATCTCACGATTCAGGGGTTTTTTCCATTCTGGAGGACACCACAGATCAATGTGGGAGCGGGCTTGCCCGCGATTGCGGACTGTCAGGCTCAATAATGTTGGATTTGATGGCCTCATCGCGGGCAAGCCCGCTCCCACAGGGATATGTGCAGTCACGAGATCGTATTCGGTTTTCCGAACGCGACCTGTCGGTCGATTCGGTTAACCGGATTATCCGTCGCAAAAATTAACGCCATAAATATTTAATCCCCTTACAAATCAATGACTTGATCTGTGTCGCCTGGCCTGGCACGAGTCATGCTCTACACTCTTGAACGAATGCCTGTTGCATCCCACTTCAGGAGCCGTCAGGCATTCGAAGCACAAAAAGGGCCGATGAACTGGCTCCATATAAAAACAATGTCGAGGAAAATTTGATGCGCATCGTTCCCCATATCCTGGGCGCAGCCATTGCTGCCGCTCTGATTAGCACTCCAGTTTTCGCTGCCGAGCTCACCGGCACACTGAAGAAGATCAAAGAGTCCGGTGTGATCACCCTCGGGCATCGTGACGCTTCCATCCCGTTTTCCTATATCGCTGATGCTTCCGGCAAACCGGTTGGCTACTCCCACGATATCCAGCTGAAAATCGTCGAAGCCATCAAGAAAGACCTGGACATGCCCAACCTCCAGGTCAAATACAACCTGGTCACCTCGCAAACCCGTATCCCGCTGGTGCAGAACGGCACCGTGGACGTCGAGTGCGGTTCCACCACCAACAACGTCGAGCGTCAGCAGCAAGTCGACTTCTCTGTCGGCATTTTCGAAGTGGGTACTCGCCTGCTGTCGAAAACCGCTTCCGAATACAAAGACTTCGACAACCTGAAAGGCAAGAACGTCGTGACCACCGCCGGCACCACGTCCGAGCGCATCCTCAAGTCGATGAACGCCGACAAACAGATGGGCATGAACGTGATCTCCGCCAAGGACCACGGCGAGTCCTTCCAGATGCTGGAAACCGGGCGCGCTGTTGCATTCATGATGGACGACGCCTTGCTGGCCGGTGAAATGGCCAAGGCCAAGAAGCCGACGGACTGGTCGGTGACCGGTACTGCACAGTCCTATGAAATCTACGGCTGCATGGTTCGCAAGGGCGACGAGCCGTTCAAGAAGGCTGTGGACGACGCAATCATCGCAACCTACAAGTCGGGCGAGATCAACAAGATCTACGAAAAATGGTTCATGCAGCCAATCCCGCCAAAAGGCCTGAACCTGAACTTCCCGATGAGCGAGAAGATCAAGGAACTGATCGCCAATCCGACCGATAAAGCGGCTGACGACAAGAAATCCTGATTTCTGACTAACCTTATCTCCTGAGAGGGCCTCTGCCCTTTCAGGAGATAGTCACTCCCTGCTGGCATTTTTGGAAACACTCGAACCGGTGGCTGTCGAGCCGCTCGTGTGTGCCTGATCGTCAAGGTCGGGCGGGAACGGAGCTTCCCCAGGCGGGCATTTGTACATCGAACGATCTGAGGGGAGACCCTAATGAATTACAACTGGGACTGGGGCGTATTCTTCAAGTCCACCGGCGTGGGCAGCGAAATTTATTTCGACTGGTACCTCTCCGGTTTGGGCTGGACCATCGCCATCGCCGTCGCCGCCTGGATCATCGCGCTGCTGCTGGGCTCGGTTCTGGGCGTCATGCGCACCGTGCCGAATCGCATCGTATCGGGCATCGCGACCTGCTACGTCGAACTCTTCCGTAATGTGCCGTTGCTGGTTCAGCTGTTCATCTGGTACTTCCTGGTACCCGATCTGCTGCCGCAAAACCTGCAGGACTGGTACAAACAGGACCTGAACCCGACCACCTCGGCTTTCCTCAGCGTCGTCGTCTGTCTGGGCCTGTTCACCGCCGCCCGCGTGTGCGAACAAGTGCGTACCGGCATCCAGGCGCTGCCTCGCGGCCAGGAAGCGGCCGCTCGCGCCATGGGCTTCAAGCTGCCGCAGATCTACTGGAACGTGCTGCTGCCCCAGGCCTACCGGATCATCATTCCGCCGCTGACCTCGGAATTCCTGAACGTGTTCAAGAACTCCTCCGTGGCGTCGCTGATCGGCCTGATGGAGCTGCTCGCGCAGACCAAACAGACCGCCGAGTTCTCCGCCAACCTGTTCGAAGCCTTCACCCTGGCCACCCTGATCTACTTCACCCTGAACATGAGCCTGATGCTGCTGATGCGTGGGGTCGAGAAGAAAGTCGCCGTACCGGGCCTGATCTCCGTAGGGGGTAAATGATGGAATTCGACTTCTCGGGCATCGTCCCTTCCCTGCCGGGCCTGTGGAACGGCATGGTCATGACCCTGCAACTGATGGCGCTGGGCGTCGTCGGCGGGATCATCCTCGGCACGATCCTGGCCCTGATGCGCCTGTCCCACAGCAAGCTGCTGTCGAACATCGCCGGCGCCTACGTCAACTACTTCCGTTCGATCCCGCTGCTGCTGGTCATCACCTGGTTCTACCTGGCGGTGCCGTTCGTGCTGCGCTGGATCACCGGCGAAGACACCCCGATCGGCGCGTTTGCCTCCTGCATCGTGGCCTTCATGATGTTCGAAGCGGCGTACTTCTGCGAAATCGTCCGGGCCGGCGTGCAGTCGATTCCCAAGGGCCAGATGGGTGCTGCCCAGGCTTTGGGCATGACATATGGCCAGATGATGCGTTTGATCATCCTGCCGCAAGCGTTCCGCAAGATGACCCCGCTGCTGCTGCAACAGAGCATCATCCTGTTCCAGGACACTTCGCTGGTCTACGCGGTCGGCCTGGTGGACTTCCTCAATGCCTCCCGTGCCAGTGGCGACATCATCGGTCGCTCCAATGAGTTCCTGATCTTTGCAGGTCTCACGTACTTCACAATCAGCTTTGCCGCCTCGCTGCTGGTCAAGCGTCTGCAAAAAAGGTTTGCCGTATGATCTCTATCAAGAATGTCAACAAGTGGTATGGCGACTTCCAGGTACTGACTGACTGCAGCACCGAGGTCAAAAAAGGCGAAGTGATCGTGGTGTGCGGGCCGTCCGGCTCCGGCAAATCCACCCTGATCAAATGCGTCAACGCCCTGGAACCGTTCCAGAAAGGCGACGTGGTGGTCGATGGCACGTCCATCGCCGACCCGAAGACCGACTTGCCGAAACTGCGCTCGCGCGTGGGCATGGTGTTCCAGCATTTCGAACTGTTCCCGCACCTGACCATTACCGAAAACCTGACCATCGCGCAGATCAAGGTGTTGGGCCGCAGCAAGGACGAAGCCACCAAGAAAGGCCTGCAACTGCTTGAGCGCGTCGGCCTCTCGGCTCACGCCCACAAGCACCCTGGCCAACTCTCCGGTGGCCAGCAACAGCGTGTGGCGATTGCCCGTGCGCTGGCGATGGACCCGATCGTCATGCTGTTCGACGAACCGACCTCGGCGCTGGACCCTGAAATGGTCAACGAAGTGCTCGACGTGATGGTGCAACTGGCCCACGAAGGCATGACCATGATGTGCGTGACCCACGAAATGGGCTTTGCCCGCAAAGTGGCGGATCGCGTGATCTTCATGGACCAGGGCAAAATCATCGAAGACTGCAAGAAAGAGGACTTCTTCGGCGACATCACCCACCGCGCCGAGCGTACGCAGCATTTCCTCAACAAGATTCTGCAGCACTAAGAAAGGCACCGCTCCCCAAATGTGGGAGCGAGCTTTTGTGGTGAGGGATTTGGGAGTGAGTGGTTTTTGTGGCGAGGGGATTTATCCCCTCGCCACAGAACCACTCACCACAAAACCCACTCACCACACAGGCCTGCTCCCATATGGGGCCGGTGGTGGTCTTGAGATTTGCGTTGTGGTTGACCCAAGGCATCTGTGATGAAATGCGACCCCACTCTCTATCGCGCCGCGCCGCCATCACTCGCCGTGAAACCCCGTCTGATTCGCCATCTGTTCCTGCCTCCCCTGGTCATCGCCCTGATGATCGGATTGGGCTACCTCGGCTTCTGGGTCAGTGAACACTACGGGATTCGCAGCCTCAGCGAGAACGGCCAGCGTCAGCTCGAACTGCACGCCCGCGCCGTCGAGAGCGAGATCAGCAAGTACACCTACCTCCCCAGCCTGCTGGAACTTGAATCCAGTGTTTCAAAACTGCTGGCCGACCCGTCACCGGAATACCGGCAAACGGTCAATGAATACCTCGAAGGCCTGAACCGGCGCAGCCGCAGTCGGGCGATCTACGTGATGGACACCACCGGCCGCGTCATGGCCACCAGCAACTGGCGCGATGTCGACAGTTACCTGGGTGAAGACCTGTCCTTTCGCGCCTATTTCCAGAACGCCGTGCGCGGTCAGCCGGGACGCTTCTACGGCATCGGCAGCACCAGCGGCGAACCCGGTTATTACCTGGCCCACGGCCTGGAAGAACACGGCAAGATCATCGGCGTCGCGGTGGTCAAAGTGCGCCTCGAAGCCATGGAAGAACGCTGGCAGCGCGCGCGCCTCGAAGCCTTCGTCAGCGACGAGAACGGCATCATCATTCTCTCCAGCGATCCGGCAAGACGACTCAAGTCGGTTGTGCCGTTGAGCGACGAAACCAAGGAAAAACTGGCCCGCAGCCTGCAGTACTACTGGTTCCCGCTGAACGAACTGCAACCGCTGGCTCGGGAGAAACTGGCCGAAGGCGAAGAAAAACTGATCTTCCCCGCTAACAGTGAAGTGGAGTCCGACGAAGAGGACATCAGCTACCTTTCGCAAACCCGTCCCCTGAGCGACACCCCGTGGAACTTCACCCTGCTCACACCGCTCCAGGATTTGCGCCGTGAAGCGATCAATCAGGGGATTCTGGTGGCGGTGGCGTTTGCCCTGGTGGCGTTCCTGCTGATTGCCTGGAACGAGCGGCGCAAGGTGATCGCCACCCGCCTCGCTGCCCGAGAAGCCCTGCAGGAAGCCAACAATCAACTGGAGCGTCGGATTACCGAACGTACCACCGACCTGCGCGCCAGCAACGAACGCCTCAAGGGCCAAATCCGCGAACGGCGTCAGGCCGAAGAGACGTTGCGCCGCGCCCAGGATGAGCTGGTGCAAGCCGGCAAACTCGCCGCCATCGGCCAGATGTCGACCAGCATCGCCCACGAACTGAACCAGCCGCTGGCGGCGCTGCGCACCTTGTCCGGCAATACCGTGCGCTTTTTAGAGCGCGGTCAACTGGACGTGGCCAGCACCAACCTCAAGACCATCAACGAATTGATCGACCGCATGGGCCGGATCACCGCCAGCCTGCGTTCCTTCGCCCGTCGCGGTGACGACAAGGGCCAGGCGTGCCTGGGCAAAGCGGTTGACGCCGCGTTGCAACTGCTCGGCGGTCGCGTGGAAAGTGTCCATCTGCAACTGCACCGTGACTTCAAAGACGTGCAGGTGCAGATCGATCAGACCCGCCTCGAGCAGATTCTGGTCAACCTGATCGGCAACGCGCTCGACGCCATGCAGGCGCAACCGTTGCCCGAGCTGTGGCTGGAGGGCGAAGCATTCGATGGCAAATATCGCCTGCGCGTGCGCGACAACGGCCACGGTATCGATGCCGAAGCGCGCAAGCATCTGTTCGAACCGTTCTTCACCACCAAGCCCGGCGAACAAGGCCTGGGCCTGGGCCTGACACTTTCCGCCAGCCTGGCCGCCGCCACCGGTGGGCACCTGGGTGTCGAACACCCGGCCAGCGGTGGCACCACCTTCGTCCTCAGTTTACCGTTGGTAAGCCCCATTCACGCCGAGCCAATATGAACAACGACCTTAGTGTGCTGATCGTCGAAGACGACCCCCATGTGCTGCTCGGCTGCCAACAGGCGCTGACCCTCGAAGACATTCCCTGCGTGGGTGTGGGCAGCGCCGAAGAAGCGCTGGAACGGGTTGGCGACAACTTTGCCGGCATCGTCATCAGCGACATTCGCCTGCCGGGCATCGATGGCCTGGAACTGCTGACCCGCCTCAAGGCCCGCGATCGCAGCCTGCCGGTGGTGCTGATCACCGGCCACGGCGACATCTCCATGGCCGTCGGCGCGATGCAGAAAGGCGCCTATGACTTCATGGAGAAACCTTTCTCGCCGGAACGCCTCGTCGATGTCGCCCGTCGCGCCCTGGAGCAACGCAGCCTGGCCCGGGAAGTGTCTTCGTTGCGCCGGCAACTGGCGGAGCGTGATTCCCTGGAAGGTCGGATTATCGGCCGCTCGCCGGCCATGCAGAACCTGCGCGAACTCATTGCCAACGTCGCCGATACCTCGGCGAACGTGCTGATCGAAGGCGAAACCGGCACTGGTAAGGAACTGGTCGCGCGCTGCCTGCACGACTTCAGTCGCCGCCACACCAAACAGTTCGTCGCGCTGAACTGCGGCGGTCTGCCGGAGAATCTGTTTGAAAGCGAGATCTTCGGCCATGAAGCCAATGCCTTCACCGGCGCCGGTAAACGGCGGATCGGCAAGATCGAACACGCCGACGGTGGCACGCTGTTTCTCGACGAAGTCGAAAGCATGCCCCTGCCCTTGCAGATCAAACTGCTGCGGGTGTTGCAGGAACGCACCCTCGAACGCCTGGGTTCGAACCAGAGCGTGGCCGTGGATTGCCGGGTGATTGCGGCGACCAAGTCCGACCTCGACGAGTCGAGCAAGGCCGGCGAGTTTCGCAGCGACCTGTATTACCGCCTGAACGTGGTAACCCTGGAACTGCCGCCCCTGCGCGAACGTCGCGAAGACATCCTGCAACTGTTCGAACACTTCCTGCAGCAATCGTCCTTGCGCTTCGACCGCGCCGTGCCGGAGCTGGACAACCAGACCCTGTCGAACCTCATGAGCCACGACTGGCCCGGCAACGTGCGCGAACTACGCAACGTCGCCGAGCGTTTTGCCCTCGGCCTGCCGGCTTTCAAGAAATCCGGCGCCAGCGGCAGCGCTCAGGGTCTGGCCTTTGCCGAAGCGGTGGAAGCGTTCGAACGCAACCTGCTCAGCGACGCGTTGCAACGCAGCGGCGGCAACCTGACCCAGGCCAGCCTGGAACTGGGCATGGCCAAGACCACGCTGTTCGACAAAGTCAAAAAGTACGGACTGAGCCACTGATGGATTTGATGCTGAAAGCGGCGCTGGGTGCGGCAGCCAAATCCCTGTCGGAGCGAGCCTGCTCGCGATGAGGCCATAACATTCAACATTGATGTTGGCTGATACACCGCCATCGCGACCAGGCTCGCCCACAGTTATTAATTCGGCCAGCCGCGTGATCAGCTAACGGTCCCGCCCTTTGATTCGCTCATGATCTGCCGAATCGCCCCGACGAACGTCTCGACCGGCTGCCCGCCACTGACTGCGTATTGCCCGTTAAACACCACCGTCGGCACCGAACTCACCCCGCGCGACAGCCACAACTGCTCTTCTTCGAGCACCTCTTTGGCAAACTCATCGGACGCCAGAATCGCCTCGGCCCGCTGCCGATCCAGCCCCACGCTTTCAGCAATCTGCACCAACTGCCCGTGGTCGGACGGATTGCCGCCATCAGTGAAGTACGCCTTGAACAGCGCTTCCTTCAGATTGAACTGCAACCCTTCCTGCCCCGCCCAGTACAACAATCGGTGCGCATCAAAGGTGTTGTAGATGCGGCTGTTGCCGTCGGTGCGAAACGCAAACCCGACTTCGGCGCCACGGGCGCGGATCATCTCGCGGTTCTTCTGCGATTGCTCAGGCGTCGAGCCGTACTTTTCGGTGATGTGTTCGGTGATGTTCTGCCCTTCAGGCCCCATCTTCGGGTTCAGTTCGAACGGCTGGAAACGGATCTCGGCCTGGACCTCATCACGCAGCACTTCCAGCGCGCGGGTCAGGCCGTACAGGCCGACCACGCACCACGGGCAGGACACGTCGCTGACGAAATCGATTTTCAGGGGGGTACTCATCATTCACCTCGCAGGCTTGGATCGCGCCGGAAAGTTCGAACGATACACCCGAAGGCTGGCGCGCGCAGGTCCCCTGTAGGAGAGAGCCTGCTCGCGATAGCGGTCTTGCAGTCAACACTGCTGTGGCTGATACACCGCTATCGCGAGCAGGCTCACTCCTACAGGGGTTTTGGGGTGTTTTGGGGAGTGTGTTTAGTTCTGTTTAAGGTTACTTCCTGAAAGCTACAGCGCCTTGCGCCGTCGCCTACAACCACGTCAGAATCCGCCGGCTTGTGCGCTTTGGGGGCCGTCGGTAACTTGGTTCGTGTCACTGATTCCCAGTGATCGGGTTTAGTAGCCCGGCCTTTCCAATCCGGACGTACATGCGTCATATAGTCAGGCATTCGCCTGCACTTGATGGTAGCTGTGCGCATGGCGTCCTCGGACGCGCCGGTTTTGGATTGGTGGCCGGTCTACTAACTTGCGCACAGCTGCCACCCTTCCGTTTAGTAGCGAGACAGGTTGCGGCTCTATTAACAGGAGTACCAATCCAATGTTCAAGATCACACCAAATCCACCGGAAACCGACGACGTTTCCCCCTACGAAGCCCCGGACTCCAAAAAACTCAATCAAGCCGCCGACCGCGCCCTAGATTACTACCTCAAACCGGTCATCCCCAAAGACACTCCACGCCGGCCCAGCACCATTTACACCATCGCCCCCGACATCGATCACGAAACCCTGCTGGCCAATGCCTGTGAATCCCTGGCGTCAGCGAGCGTGATGCTGAGTGATTTCGCCGGATTGCTGGAAGGCCCGCAGCGCAACACCGTGTTGGGCATTCAGCAGTCCGTCATGCTGGGCGAACTGGCGGTAAACCGAATGCTGGATAACCTCGTTCCATCGACATAACCAACTGAGGCAAGGGAGCCTTTGTGGTGAGGGGATTTATCCCCGTTGGGTGGCGAAGCCGCCCCCGCGTCCGTTCAGACAGACCGAGTTGTCTGGATTTACGACTGCTTCGCAGCCGAACGGGGATAAATCCCCTCGCCACAGGTTCCTGCTCGACTGGAGATTGTCTTAAGTGAACAGCATTGCCTCACCACAGGATTTTGTTTCACAGGTTGGATTTGGGGATTACAGGAGGTTCGGGGTTGGCACCGGATCGATCTGTGCCCAATGCGAAGTGTCTTCGCGATGGGCCTGCAAGTACGGCAACACCGCCGCCAACAATGGCGCCTTGAACGCTTCCTGGAACCGATGCGCCAACCCCGGAATCAGCTTCAACTGACTGCCACGAATATGCGCCGCCAGGTGCACGCCATGCATCACCGGCAACAGCGGATCGGCCGTGCCGTGGACCACCAGCGTCGGAACGCGCAATTGGTTAAGCAGCGCCACGCGACTGCGCTCGGCGAGGATCGCCATGATCTGGCGCTTCACGCCCTCAGGATTGAACGCCCGGTCATAAGAAAGCGCCGCTTGATGCAGCAACGCCTGCCTATCATCGCTCACCGTCGGGCTGCCCAGCGCCGCCAGCAAGTCCGCCTGTTGTTCCAGCGCCACTTCGCGATTCGGCGCGCTCCGCCGCGACAACAACTGCACCAACGCCGCACTCGGCGCCGGCAAGCCTTCGGCCCCGGAGCTGGTCATGATCAGTGTCAGACTCTCGACCCGCTGCGGCGCCATCGCCGCCATGTGCTGGGCGATCATCCCGCCCATGCTCGCGCCCAGGACGTGGAATTGCTCAACCTTCAGCGCATCCATCAGGCCGAAGGCATCGTCGGCCATGTCGGTCAGGGTATACGGCGCCGCCACCGGCAACCCGAGTTTGTAACGCAGCACTTCGAAGGTCAGGTTGGCGTCGACGGGCGCTTGCCGCCAGGTCGACAGGCCGACGTCGCGATTGTCATAACGAATCACCCGAAAACCCTGCTGACACAGCGCGACCACCACCTCATCCGGCCAGTGAATCAACTGCCCGCCCAGGCCCATCACCAGCAACAACGCCGGGTCGGACGCACGGCCGATGCTCTGATACGCCAGGCTCACCTGCGCCAGATCGGCCTGTAGGGTGGGAACATTGACATCGCAACGAGACGCCGCCAAGGACGGCAGGCCAAACAACAGCAAGGCCAGAAAAATGAATGCACGCATGAAAAAACACCGAAACGCAGAACCCCAGTAGAGCGCGAGTCTGATGAAGTTTGATCAAGCGCGCTGCCACAGTTACGTGACAGTTTGATGAAGATTGCCGAGCGGTCGAGGGACGTGTTGAGGACTACCGCTGGTCAGAAAACAGTCTGTACCTGTTATTTCTGACAGTAGCCAGCCTGCCAGTTTGAGCTTTCAATCAGTCTCTGACGCGCCTTGCCGCCCCCGGTTCGCGCGCTTTCGTGCGAGTCGGAGAACACCTATGACTGCTTTATTTTTTTTCACACCAGAGCAACTTGCCGAGCTGAAAAAAGAAAGCCCGCAACAACAGGTCGACTTGTGTGCCGGAATCAGGTCGCAGGGCCTGTTCACAGAAGATGGCGCATTCGCCATTTTCCCCATCCTGATTCTGGGTTGGCACGTGGTCGACTACCCCACCGCCTCGTATGGGGTCAACGCGGATGAAACCGTAGGTCCCGGCCTGGGGTGGTGGGTGCTTTTTCCCTCTTACGCGTTAATGGCGGCGTTTGACACCTTGCGCTTGTACATGAGCACCCCCCTCGCCCCGGGTCAGGCCGCTGACCCGGCGGATCGAGGCACACTGATCAAGACCGAAACCGTCCCCAGGAATCACAACAACGAGGACATCGTCAGCTTCATTCCCAGGACCGCTGTCGAAAAACCCGGCATCCATCGCATGTGGTACACCGTCGAACGCACCAGCGGCAATGGCCCGGAACGTTCAGAAGAGATCACCGTATGGTTTAAGCCAACCTTTCCGGACAGCCGCGATCCCAACGGCAACACCCCCGAGCGCGTGCCTCTGGAGGCCCCTCGATTCCCGGCCATTATAGATAAGACGATGGTGGAGGAAGGAGTGGACGTCACTATTCCTGCCTGGCCAATCATGACCGTCGGTGACGTCATTACCCTGATGTTCGGCAATCAAATCGTCGAGTACACCCTCAAACCCGAGGAGGTCGGTCAGAACATCGTTGTATTTGTGTCGGCTGCCGTGCTCAAGCTGATCGGCCCCGCTGACCCGTTGTTGGTGAGTTACAAGATCCGTGACCAAGTACACAACAGCAGTCTCACCTCCAAAACAGGTGAAGGAAAACTGGATCCGAATCTCACTTATCTTGAAGCGCCTTCAGTGGTTGGCTCGAACGGCAATGTTCTGAAAATCGACGATCTCAATGGCAAGCCCATGGAAATTGAAATCTTCGTCGAGCGAGCCGACGCCATCCCTGGAGATAAAGTGGAATGCTTTATCTACAACCCCAAGACTGGACTCACTCAGTCCTTTGGTCCGTTTAATTACCAAAGAGGCATCGTCACGGTCGAGGTGCTTTACGAAATAGTGAAGAATCTGGCCCCGGCGACCATAGAGATCTACTACGAGCGCATAAGAGTCGTGGCCGGCGTAGAGAAACGCACCCCGTCCTACTCCCATTTCCTGGAGCTAATCGGCAAAAAATACCGAGCCCCAGCACCTACTGCGCCGCAAGCTCACGGGGCGGTCCTGTCTCCAGATCTGGCAGAGACGGTCGTCTATGCCGGACCTGGAATCGAAGGTCTGGCGGTCGGTGACAAGGTGACGCTGACCTGCCTGAGTACAAGCGCCGGCGGCACAACGCGCCTGCAAACTTACGAACGGTTTGTTACCCAGTCCATGGTGATTCCGGGGGAGGGCATCGTCGTGCCATTCGTCTGTGAAACCACCCATTTCGAGACTTATCAGAACGGTTCGGTCCGGCTGTCCTATACCGTCACCGGCATCGGGCATGCCGCACCTCTTGAGTCCTACACCCGTCGGCTGCGCATCGGGCAAGTGACCAATCTCCTGGGCGTCGTCGATGTCGGCAAAGACGAAAACGGCGTACTCGATCCGAAGGTCATTCCTTTCGGCACTTCCGCCATTTGCCTGGCCAAAGGCCACACGCGCATCGGCGATACGGTTCATCTGGAAGTACGCGGACCCGACGGCAATCCTGTTTTTGCAGACTCGTTGCCCATTACCGCGGCCCACCTCGACAAAGACATTGAATTCAGACTGGCCTACGAACTCATCAATTCACTGCTCAATCAAGTGATCAAGGTGGACTGGTACATCGAGCGCGAGCGCGAACTCCCGCTGACAGCGCCCGAACTGGTGTTGCGAATCGGCGCCAAGGCCCTGGTGCTACCGCCGCCCGAGCTTGTGCAAGCTTCACCTGGCACTAGTATCAATCCGCAAAACACTCAGAAACTTGCCACGGTCAAAGTCACCTACACCGGGATGGACCCCACCCATCGTGTCACCCTCTTCGTCAAAGGGCGCGAGGGCTTTGGCAGCCCGGTGCTTGCGACACTTGGCGGCAGCGCCAGCGGAACATTGATCTTCACCCTGCCCCTGACCGCCGTCCCCGCCAACATGGGAACCTTCATGTCCTTCTGGTATGTCGTGACGCAGGAAGGCATACATGATCAAAGCTCCGCCCCCACCAGGTACGAAGTCACCTCCATTCCCAATGAAGACATCAACTACCCGCGCATGACCATTAAAGAGGCGCCGGATCACAAGGTCCTTAACCTCAACAACTTCACGGGGGATGCTCACTGGACGCTGATTGCCTGGCTGTTCATTGCCATCGGAACGCGGATGCGGGTGGCCCTGAGTGGGCAAAAAGCCGACGGTAGCGAACACGTCATCATGTTGTTCGAGGGGGTAATTAACGCCAACCATGTGAACACGGGATTAAGCGGTGTCATCAGCAGGGAGCAACTGCAACTGTTCAAGGACGGAACTGAAGTATTCGGCCTGTCGATTGCCAACCTCAGCAACAAAGGAGGCATTGATACGTTCTTCCCCATGCGGGAACTGACGATCAAATCGGAAATGCTGGCAAGGCCGATGATTACGCAGTTGATCGACAATCAAGGGGCCATTACCGGGCAAGTCGTTAACGGTGGTACATGCGATGACCCAACACCTGAACTCGTAGGGACCGCAACGCCCAAAAGCGTGGTCCATTTGTTCAACGGTGAATCGTCAATAGAAACGGTAACAGCGGACATTAACGGGATCTGGAGGAAAGTCATCAACATCGGGTTGGGTCGCCACAGCCTGACCGCTAAAACCCCCGATGGTCAGCAGGTCTCCCCCCCATGGGCTGTGACGGTGCAAGCAGATCTGAACTCCGTGACCAGTTTTAACAACGCAAACTTCAATGGTTGGGCACCAGGCATTGGTGCACAAACAGGTCGCTTCCTGGGTTCAGCGCCTAACGCCCTCTTTCATATATTTACGCCTGGAAAAATAAACAATTCAGGCCTGCTGTTCTCACGTGCGTTTCAATTGGTGACTGGCGCCAGGTACGAGTTCTCGTGCCAGGTATACAACACCGCCGTGAACGGCTACGACGTCGATCCGAAAATAAACCTGGTGGTCAACAACATGCTTAATACCCCTGTCGTGAATATTTACAAACATACGGGATGGATTACGGTGATAGGGTCTTTTACAGCCACCTCCATCAACGCCATGTTCAACATTACCAACTACGAGACAGGAGACATCGGTAATGATTTTTACATTAACTTGCTGACCGTCAGACAGCTCTCGAATTAACGGTCAATCGAGCCGATTCAAAAAAACCGTCCCATGTAAAGCCCGCTGACGACCAAGGTTCCAGCGGGCTTTTCTTTCGAGCAAAAAGCAATTAACCGTCAGGCCAACTGACTACGCAACTGCCGCGCCGCCGCCACCATGTTGACCAACGCTGCCTCAGTCTCCGGCCACGCCCGGGTCTTCAATCCGCAATCCGGGTTCACCCACAACCGCTCCGCCGGAATGCGCTTCACCGCTTTGCTCATCAACTTGACCATCTCGGCCGTGTCCGGCACCCGTGGCGAGTGGATGTCGTAGACACCCGGCCCGATGTCGTTCGGGTAGTCGAAGGCTTCGAAAGCCTCGAGCAATTCCATGTCCGAGCGCGAGGTTTCGATGGTGATCACGTCGGCATCCATCGCCGCGATGGACTCGATCACGTCGTTGAATTCGCTGTAGCACATATGGGTGTGAATCTGGGTTTCATCCCGCACACCGGAGGCGCTCAAGCGGAAGGCTTCCACCGCCCAATCCAGATATTCCTGCCATTGCGCCCGACGCAGCGGCAAGCCTTCGCGGAACGCGGCTTCGTCGATCTGCACGATTTTGATGCCGGCGTTTTCCAGGTCCACCACTTCGTCACGTAGGGCCAGGGCCAACTGCTGCGCCTGGATTTTGCGCGAGACGTCTTCGCGGGGGAACGACCACATCAGCATGGTCACGGGACCGGTGAGCATGCCTTTCATGACCTTGTCGGTCAGGCTCTGCGCATAACTGATCCAGTCGACGGTCATGGCGGTCGGGCGGCTCAGGTCGCCATAGATGATCGCCGGTTTGACGCAGCGCGAACCGTAGCTCTGCACCCAGCCGAAACGGGTGAACAGGTAGCCGTCCAGTTGCTCGGCGAAGTACTCGACCATGTCGTTGCGCTCGGCTTCACCGTGCACCAGCACGTCCAGGCCCAGGCGTTCCTGGACTTGCACGGCATGGCGGATTTCGCTGTGCATGGCATCGGTGTAATCGTTGGCCGACAGCTTGCCTTGCTTGAACGCCTGGCGCGCCAGACGGATCGAGCCGGTCTGCGGGAACGAGCCGATGGTGGTGGTCGGGAATGGCGGCAGTTTCAAGCGCGCCTGTTGCTGCGCGATGCGTTTGGCAAACGACGAATGACGTTGGCTGTCCGCCGCGCTGATGGCGTTGATGCGTGCCTGCACTTCGGCTTTGTGGATACGCGGTGACTCGGCGCGGCTGGTCTGAATCGCTCGGCTCTGGGCCAAAGCCGCTTGCACCTTGGGCGATTGCGGGTCGTTCAGGGCATCGCGCAACACGGCGATTTCACCGCACTTCTGCACCGCAAAGGCCAGCCAGCTTTTCAGTTCCGGGTCGAGTTTGTCTTCGCGTTCCAGGTCCACCGGGCTGTGCAGCAGCGAGCAGGAACTGCTGACCCACAGGTTGTCGCCAAAGCGCTCTTGCGCCGGTTGCAGTTGTGCAAGGACTTGCTCCAGTTCGCAACGCCAGACGTTGCGACCGTTGACCAGGCCCACCGAAAGAATCTTGTAGGTCGGCAGGCGATCGAGCACCTGGCCGAGTTGATCCGGCGCCCGCACCGCGTCGATATGCAAGCCTTGCACCGGCAGGCCGACCGCCAGGCCAAGGTTATCTTCGAGGCCACTGAAGTAGGTCGCCACGAGTTTTTTCAGCGGCGAGTATTGAAGGATGTGATAAGCGCGTTCGAAGGCGTTTTTCCAGGCTTGCGGCAGGTCGAGGGTCAGGATCGGTTCGTCGATCTGCACCCATTCCACGCCTTGAGCGGCGAGGCGGCCGAGGATTTCACCGTAGATCGGCAGCAGGCGCTCCAGCAGATCGAGCTTGTCGAAGTCGTTGCCTTTGGCCTTGCCCAGCCACAGGTAAGTCAGCGGGCCGATGATGACGGGTTTGACGTTGTGGCCGAGGGCCTTGGCTTCGTCGACTTCGTCGAACAGCTGTTCCCAGCTCAGCTTGAATTGTTGGTCAGACGTGAATTCCGGGACCAGGTAGTGGTAGTTGGTGTCGAACCACTTGGTCAGCTCCTGGGCGTATTGCGCCTTGGTGTGTTCACCGCCGCAGCAGGCCGCCGTGGCGCCACGGGCCATGGCGAACAGGGTGTCGAGGGTCGGCAGGCCGCGCGCATCCTTGGCACTGTCGAAACGCTCGGGGATCACACCGAAGGTCAGGGAATGGGTCAGCACTTGGTCGTACCAGGCGAAGTCGCCGACGGGCAGCAGGTCGATGCCGGCGTCTTTCTGCAACTGCCAGTGGGTGGCGCGCAACTGGTGGCCGACGCTTTTCAGCGAGTCCTGATCAAGGTCGCCCTTCCAGTAGGATTCGAGGGCTTTTTTCAGTTCGCGGTCTGCACCGATGCGTGGGAAACCAAGTGTGTGTGCCAGAGCCATGGTGAGTTTCTTCCTGTAAAAGAGGCTGTAAAACATGGCGCTATTGTCGACAGCCAACCCAACATGAGACAAACTCAACCTTTTCGTGTTGATCACAAGTTTTCCTCATGGAGCCCCCGGTGCTTGAAATCCGCCACCTGAAGACCCTGCACGCCTTGCGCGAAGCCGACAGCCTGGTCGATGCCGCCGACCGCCTGCACCTGACCCAGTCGGCCCTGTCCCACCAGTTCAAGGAACTGGAGGAGCGCATGGGCATGCCGCTGTTCGTGCGCAAGACCAAACCGGTGCGTTTCACCAGCGCCGGTTTGCGCCTGCTGCAACTGGCCGACGCGACCCTGCCGCTGCTGCGCGGTGCCGAGCGTGATATCGCGCGTTTGGCGGGCGGTACGGCGGGCCGTTTGCACATGGCGATCGAGTGCCACAGTTGCTTCCAGTGGCTGATGCCGACCATCGACCAGTTCCGCGATGCCTGGCCGGAAGTCGAACTGGACCTGGCCTCGGGCTTCTCCTTCGCCCCGCTGCCGGCGCTGGCCCGTGGTGATCTGGATTTGGTGGTGACCTCCGATCCGCTGGAACTGGCCGGGATCACTTACGTGCCGTTGTTCACGTATGAAGCGATGCTCGCGGTGGCCAACCAGCACCGTTTGGCGAGCAAGGCCTACATCGTTCCGGAAGATCTGCTCACGGAAACGCTGATCACCTACCCGGTGGAACGCGATCGGCTGGACATCTTCACCCGCTTCCTCGAACCGGCCGACATCGAACCGGCCCAGGTCCGCACCTCGGAACTGACGGTGATGATGATGCAATTGGTCGCCAGCGGACGCGGCGTGTGCGGCATGCCCCATTGGGCGCTGCATGAATACAGCTCACGGGGTTACGTGAAGGCCAAGCGGCTGGGCGAGAAGGGATTGTTTGCGACGCTGTATGCGGGGATCCGCGCGGACATGCTGGATGCGCCGTACATGCGCGATTTCCTGCTGACGGCCAAGGACACATCGTTCTCGACACTCGACGGGGTCAGCGCCGTCCGCTAGCCGACACGGTCCCTGTGGCGAGGGGACTTGTCCCCGTTGGGCTGCGAAGCGGCCCTAAAACCTGCGAACAAGGTTTGCCTGAAAGAATGCCGGGGAGCGCTTCGCACTCCAACGGGGGCAAGCCCCCTCGCCACAAAAGCCCATTCACCAGGGCTTATGCGGTGAGTTCACGCCACATGTGGATTTTGTCGAAGTAGTCTTCGCCGACGCGGACCGCCATGGGTTCGAGGCCGTACTGTACAAAGCCGCAACGCTGATACAGGTTGAACGCCGCCTCATTGCCGGCGGTGACGGTCAGCTGGATCAGTCGCAGGCCTTTATGGTTCTGCGCTTCATCCAACGCGGCTTGCACCAGTTGCCGACCCAACCCACGCTGCCGGACCTTGCCGGACACGTACATGCCAAACAGCGTCGCCTTGTGCCGGGCCTTTTCCCGGGATTCGAAGGCCAGGCCGACGATGCCCGCCAACTTGCCGTCCTCGAACGCCCCGAGCACCACATCCAGTTTTCCGGTCAGGCGCGATTCCCACCAACTCAACGGCATCGCGGCGCGTTCGCGCACACTCGAGGTGAAGGCTTGCGGATGCAGGTCGTAGGCTTCGAGCATCAGCGCCCGATAGTCCAGGGCATGGCTGGCATCCAGTCGTTCAATCCACATGATCAAGCCGTCCGACGTTGCTCAATCATCAGCCGCACTGCCAGCGCGGACAGGACAAAGCCCATGAAATAGCGTTGCAGCGCCAGCCAGGTCGGGTTGTTGACGAACCACGACGCGATGCCCGCCGCGAATATCGCGATCAGCAGGTTGACGCAGAAACTGACGCTGATCTGGGTCAGGCCCAGCACGATACTTTGGGTAAACACCGAGCCATGCTCAGGCGTAATGAATTGCGGAAACACCGACAGGTAAAACACTGCGATCTTCGGGTTCAGGGCGCTGGTGAGAAACCCCATGGTGATCAGTTTGCGCGACGAGTCCGGCGGCAACTGCTGCGCTTCAAACGGTGAACGCGCGCCGGGTTTGACCGCCTGCCAGGCCAGCCACACCAGGTACAGCGCGCCGGCCCATTTCAGCACTTCGTAGGCCAACGGCACCGCCAGGAACACCGCGGTCAGGCCGGCCGCGGCGGCGAACAAATGCACGAAAAACCCCGCGACCACGCCAAGCAACGAAGTGACGCCGGCCTTGCGACCCTGGCAGATCGAACGGGAGATCAGGTAAATCATGTTCGGCCCTGGCGTCAGCACCATCAGTAACGCGGCAGCGGCGAATATCAGCAAATCTTGAAGCGGGATCATGAGGGCAATCCTAGTCCGTGAATGATCAGGTGGTCGCGGTCAGCGACGCTCGATAAAACGGCAGGATCAGGTCCCGTGTCAATGGTGCGAGTGTGAGATTGCCGTCGGTGGCCGGATCGATCCAGCGCACTTCTTCGATCTCCGCCGCAGGCGACACGACTGAATCGATGGTCAGCTGAAAGAGCTCGGCCTGGACGACAAACCCCGGCTCGTTGGCGGCCGGTGCCGAGAAGGGCCCGAGGTAGGTGGCATGCGCGGGGTCGATGACCAGGCCAAGCTCTTCTTCCAGTTCACGGGCCAGGGCGTGAACCGGTTGCTCGTGAGCCTCGATCTTGCCGCCGGGTTGCATGAAGGCTTCGGTGCCGCGCTTGCGGACCAACAGCGTGCGACCGTCGGGGCCGATCAGCAGGGCGGCGGCGATGCGGATGATGCGGGAGGAAGCGGCAGATGAAAGCGTCATGGATCAGGATTGGCCTTGGGTTAAAACCGCAAGGATCACATGGGCACGGGTTCTGCGTCATCCCGAAAGATCTCTGCCAAACGCCCAGCCCATTGTAGGAGCGAGCCTGCTCGCGATAGCGGTCTTTCAGTCGACATCAATGGTGAATGTCAGTCCGTCATCGCGAGCAGGCTCGCTCCCACAGGGTTCAGGGCTGGGCCTGGGCAACCGGACCCGCTTCGAGGATTGGGGCATCTACCTCCTCTGGCACTTTCACAAAAACACTGTATTTCGCCCCTTCCATCGCCTCGAACGCGATCAGTTTCTCCACCAGCGGCCCACTCAGCACCTTGCCCGCATTGAGCAGCAGCATGCCGTTATCCGCATTGAGGTTGCGCGCCAGCACCATGCCGGCCGCCAGGTCCCGGGTGGTCAATACCTTGACCGTCGGATCGGCCAGCGACACATCGCTCAGGTAGGCGGCGCAGACCTGAATGAAGTCCTCCACCAGATCAGGATCGTAGAGACGACCGGCGTACTGGCGGATATAGACCAGGGCTTCATCGCTGTTCATCTGCCGTTCAAGGATCAGCCCGCGCTGCAACTCGATGAAATCCACCGCCAGTTTCAGCCACCGCGAACCGAGCGGAATCGCCTCGCCCTTGAGCCGGTCGGGGAATCCCGTGCCATCCCAGCGCTCCTGATGGTGAAGGATCAGGCGCGCGGCATCTTTCATCGGATCGAGGGTCATCAGCAGCGACTCGCTCTGCTTCGGATAACCGCGATAGCGTTCCTTATCGCTGTGGTGCAGCAGGTCAGCAGGCGCGGTCATCATGCTGTCGGTCCAGCTCAGTTTGCCGATGTTGTAGAGCGCCGCGGCCATGGTCAGGTCGCGGGTGCTGCCTTCGTCCAGGCCATGGAGTTTGCAATACACCCGCACCAGTTCGATGATCTGCCGGTTCGTCTGCTTGGCCGGCGGCAAACGCAGGTTGGCCAGCAGCGAAAACACCTCGGTGCCGGTGACATAGCTGTGTTTGAGCTCTTCGTAGGCCAGGTCGAGCATGTCGGCAGTCTGCTGCAGCTCGGCGGTGCGGGACGCGACGTGTTTTTCCAGGGTCGCGTTGAGCAACTTCAATTCTTCGTTGCGGTCCCACGTCTCCTGCACCAGACGCAGGCGTTCGCGCTCGGAATGCTGGTAGGCGAGGGATTGGCGCAACGTCAGCAGCAACTCCTCATCGTGCCAGGGTTTGCTGATGTAACGGTCAATCTGCCCCTCGTTGATCGCTTTGACGATCATCGTCAGGTCGGCGTAACCGGTGAGCAGAATGCGCAGCGTGCCGGGATGGCGCTGGTGGATGTGCGCCAGCAGCGTGGCGCCGTCCATATTGGGCATGCGCGCATCGCTCATCACCAGGTCGACGGGCTGTTTCGACATGATTTCCAGGGCCTGGGCACCGCTGGTCGCTAGCAGCACTTCAAAGGGCTGGCCGCGCAAGAGCCGGCGCAGACTGTTGAGGATCGATTCCTCATCGTCGACCAGCAGAACCGTGGGTTTATAGGTGACAGTCGTGGGGAGTTGCTCTTCCATGGCATTACCTCAAGCGAAACGGGCATTGTTGCGTCAGTCATCAGCCAAAACATTCCGTTTCCGGCCCTGCCTGAGCTACAGGCTAGATGATTTTAAGCCAGGCCCCTGGAAATGATTCGTTTCGGTCGACCGGGCGAAGTGCTGCACGGGCGACTATGCTCAGTCTACTCGGATCCATTATCTGCACCGTTGCCACGTGATCAGGGAAAGGATGCCCCTATGAGCACACCGCACCACACTGCCACCGCTCCCGGCGTATGCCTATGAATACGCTGCTGGCGCGAACCAACCGTCGGATTCTTATCGTCGACGACACCACTTCGATTCATGCGGACTTCAGCAAGATCCTCAGCCCGCCATCGATCGATGACGACGAACTGACCAGCGCCGAAAACGCCCTGTTCGGTACTCAATCGACGGTAACACTGCAAAGTTTCATGCTCGATTCGGCATTTCAGGGTTTCGAAGCGCTGGACAAGGTCGAGCAAGCGTTGGCCAACGACCTGCCCTACGCGATGGCCTTCATCGACATGCGCATGCCGCCGGGCTGGGACGGTCTGGAAACCATCGAACGGCTGTGGCAGGTCGATCCCAAGCTGCAAGTGGCGCTGTGCACCGCCTATTCCGACTATTCCTGGGAAGACATCGATGAACGCCTGGAGCTGGGCGATCGCCTGCTGATTCTCAAAAAACCCTTCGATGCCATCGAAATCCGGCAGATGGCCAGCGCCCTGACCGCCAAATGGCAGATGACAGAAGACGCCGAGCTGAAAATGTCGCTGCTGGAACAGGCCGTCGAAGAACGTACCCGGGAGCTGTCCGACGCCAACATCATCGTGCAGAACAGCCCGACCATTCTCTATCGCCTGCGGGGCGAACCGTCGTTCCCGCTGATGTACATCTCCCACAACATCACCAAGTACGGTCACGTCGCAGCGAACCTGGTGGCCTCGGCCAACTGGGCTCAGGAGTTGATTCATCCCGACGACCAATCGAAAGTCGACACGGCCATGGCCCGGGTGCTGGATCGCCATGCGGCGGGCGCGTCCATCGAGTTCCGGATGCGCACCGGCGATGGTGCCTGGCGCTGGGTCGAAAACCGTTATATCCCAGTGCGTGACGACGAAGGACGTCTGCTGGAAGTCGAAGGCATCATCATCGACGTCACTGAACGCAAGGTCGCCGAGGAGAAAATCGCCCTGCTGGCCCGCACCGACGGGCTGACGGCGCTGGCCAACCGTGCCACCTTGATCGAGCGTCTGCACCAGGCGTTCGCCGCCGCGCGTCGAGGCGCAACGCCGTTCGCGATGTTCTACCTGGACCTCGATCACTTCAAACGGATCAACGATACCCTCGGCCACCCGGTAGGAGATCTGTTGCTGCAGGAAGTGGCCCGGCGCATCAAAGCCTGTGTGCGCGAAAACGATGTGGTCGCCCGCCTCGGCGGCGACGAGTTCGCCATCCTGCAACTGGACGTCAGCGACCCGACCCAGTCCGCGTCCCTGGCGGCCAAGGTCCGCGATGCGCTGGTGCTGCCCTACTCGCTGGCCGGCAATGACGTGCGCGTATCGGTCAGCATCGGCATCAGCAGCTATTCGCCGCTCATCACCAGCGCCGACAGCCTGCTGAACCAGTCCGACATGGCGCTCTATCGCTCCAAGGAAAAGGGCCGCAACCAGTATCACTTTCACTCCGAGGAGATCAATCAGGAGGTGGTCGAGCGCATGACCATCGCCAACGATCTGAAAACCGCCATTGAACATGGAGAACTCGAACTCAATTACTGGCCCGAAGTTGACCTGAGCACCGGCAAGATCCTCGGCATGGAAGCCCAGGTCAGCTGGAACCACCCCGAGCGCGGCTTGCTGGAAGCGCCGGCGTTCCTGCCGGCTGCGGAAAAAACCGGCGCCATCATCGCCCTCGGTCACTGGGTGCTGGATCGAGCCTGCCAGCAAATGCGCCAGTGGCGCGACGATGGCATGGCGCCGCCGGTGATTGCCATCAAGCTGTCCCTGGCCCAGCTCAAAAGCGGGCCCGAGCTGATCTATGACGTACTGCGTACCACCGCGCGCTGGGAACTGTGCGCCTGGGACCTGCGCTTCGATGTGACCGAAGCAACCCTGGCCCAGACCAAATGGACCCACAACGACGTGCTGCCGCGCCTGCGGGAGTTGGGGGTGAAAATCGCCATCGACGACTTCGGCACCGAGTACTCCTCGTTCGACTACCTCAAGACCTACCAGGTCAATCACCTGAAACTTGCCCAGGCCTTCATCGACACCGCTGCCCGCGACCCGGCGAGCGCCAACACGTTGCGCGCAATCATCAACTTCGCTCGCGAGGTAGGGATCGGAATCATCGCCGAAGGTGTCGAAACCCAGGAGCAACGTAGTTCGCTGATGGCCACAGGCTCGCCAATGAACGCTCAGGGTTACTTTTTCAGTAAAGCGGTCAGCAGCCAACAAGCCGCCCAGTTGCTCAAAGCCGGCAGCATCGTGCCCGCAAGCGACGGACCGATCCTGGACAATCCGCACGCCACGGAGGACAAGGGATGAAAACTTCGTCCGTCCAGACCAACCGGCGCATTCTGATCATCGATGACACGCCGTCGATCCATCAGGACTTTCGCAAGATCCTTGGCCCCGATACCGAAGGAGAACAGAGCCTGGCCGGTACTGAAGAGGCGCTGTTCGGCACGCAACAGCCGGCTCGGCTCTCCTTCCAGCTCGATTCTGCCTATCAGGGCCAGGAAGCCCTCGAAATGGTCAAGCGTGCCCAGGCCGAAGGTCGCCCCTACGCCATGGCGTTCACCGACATGCGCATGCCGCCGGGTTGGGACGGGCTGGAAACCATCGAACGACTCTGGAAGGTCGACCCGCACCTGCAAATCGCCCTGTGCACAGCCTTTTCGGACTACAGCTGGGAAGACATGGCTGAACGGCTGGAGTTCGGCGACCAGTTGCTGGTGTTGAAAAAGCCCTTCGACAGTCTGGAAATCCGTCAGATGGCCAGCGCCCTGACCTGGAAATGGCAGATGACCCAGGACGCGGAGACGAAAGTGCAAAGCCTGGAGCAAACCATCGAGGCGCGGGTCCACGAACTGCTCAAGGTGTCCCACCTGTTGCAATACGACATCTTGACCGAGCTGCCCAACAGCACGCTGCTCGGTGATCGACTGAACCAGTCCCTGGCGTTGTCCCGCCGCCATGACAAACAACTGGCCGTGATGTTTCTGGGCCTTGATCGCTTCAAGCGCATCAACAATGCCCTGGGCCATCCGGCCGGTGACGAGATGCTCAAACGAGTCGGGCGTAACCTGGTGTCCACAGTGCGCGAGTCCGATTCGGTGTTTCGCTACGGCTCTGACGAATTCGTGGTGATCCTCGCCGATATCCGCCATCCCCAGCAGACCAAAGGCATCGCCGAAAAACTCTTGAACGCCATCCGCATGCCCCAGCACATCGCCGGCCATGACCTGAGCGTGACCGCCAGCCTGGGCATCAGCATCTACCCCGATGACGGCTTCGATGCCATCGCACTGATCAAGAAAGCCGAAACTGCGATGCGTAACGTCAAGGAAAGCGGCCCCAACGACTTCAGCTTTTTCATTGACGAGATGAACCAGCGCGCCCGGGACCAGCAGAGCATCGAATCGGGTATTCGCCTGGCACTGGAGCGGGACGAATTTGTCCTGCATTACCAGCCCAAACTGGACCTGGGCAGTGGCCAGGTAGTCGGTGCCGAGGCGCTGATTCGCTGGAAAAAGCCGGGGCACGGCCTGGTCTATCCCACGGATTTCATCAGTGTGGCCGAAGACAGTGGCTTGATCGTGCCGTTGAGCAAATGGGTTTTGGGCCAGGCCTGTCGACAAGCCTGCGCCTGGCAGGCATCGGGGCTGCCGAAGCTGTGCATGTCGGTGAACGTATCGGCCATCGATTTCCGCCAGCGTGACTTTGTCGATGGCATCGAACAGATCCTTAAACAAACCGGTCTGGCCCCGTCATTGCTGGAGCTTGAAATCACCGAAGGCGTACTGATGCAGAACGTCGATGCCACCGTCACCGCCCTGAACCGGATCAAGGCCCTGGGGGTGCGGCTGGCCATCGACGACTTCGGTACCGGTTATTCCAGCCTGAGCTACCTGCGACGGTTTCCCATCGACGTGCTGAAAATCGACCAGTCATTTATTCGTGGGCTGAGCCGAGACAGCAATGACGCAGCCCTGGTCAGCGCCATTATCAGCTTGGGCAAGAGCCTCAAGCTGACCATCATCGCCGAAGGGGTGGAAACCCTCGAGCAGCTGGATTTCCTCAAGGCCCATCAGTGCGAAGAAGGCCAGGGCTACTACTTCAGCAAAGCCGTGCCACCGGACGCCTTTGTGCAGTACCTGATGTCGGTGAAATCCCCTCCCTCTGCCGCCACATGACCGATCAGCAGCGACACACGGGCTACCAGCCAAGGAATTATCAGATGTCGCCATTTCTCCACCGCTTGCTCCTGATGCCTCTGCTGGGGCTTTGTCTGACGGCCAGCGGCGCGCCACTAAACGAACCGCTCAAACCGCTACCGGCCGTGCCAAAGCAAAACCCTCTGCGGGTCGAACTCGGTCGCCAGTTGTTCAATGAACCACGCTTGTCGGTCAACGGCAGCCTGTCCTGTGCCAGTTGCCATCGCCTGGAAAGCGGTGGCGCCGATAACAAGGCGTTTTCCATCGGTTTCAACGGCGAGCCAGTGGTGGTCAACACCCCGAGCGTGTTCAACGCCAGCCTGAATTTCCGGCAGTTCTGGAATGGCCGCGTCGCCACCCTGGAAACCCAGATCCACGCCGTGGTGCAAAGCCCCAGTGAAATGGGCAGCAACTGGGAACACGTGGTGCAAACGCTGTCTGCCGACGCGGCTTATCAAACCGCGTTCGGCAATGCCTACCCGGATGGCGTGACCATGATCAATGTGCAAAACGCCCTGGCCACCTACGAGCGCACGCTGATCAGCGCCAACTCGCGTTTCGACCAATACCTGCTGGGCGATACCGACATCCTCACCCGCGAAGAGAAATACGGTTACCAACGCTTCAAGGAATACGGCTGCATCGCCTGCCATCAGGGGGTCAACATCGGCGGCAACATGTTCCAGAAATTCGGAGTGATAGGCGATTACTTCAAGACCCGGGGCAACCCGACCGAAACCGACCTGGGCCGCTACCTGGTCACCAAGGACGAAGAGGACCGCAACGTGTTCAAGGTCCCGAGCCTGCGCAACGTCGCCGTGACCGCGCCGTACTTTCACGACGGTTCGGCCAAAACCCTCGAAGAGGCCGTGGACGTGATGTTCAAGTTTCAGCTGGGGCGCATCCCCTCCACCGAGGACAAGGTGCTGATTATCAAATTCCTCAAGACCCTGACCGGTGAATGGGACGGCAAACCGTTATGAAAATGTCCCGCCGACGCAGCTTGGCACTTCTCGGTGTCGTGGCCCTGTTACTGGCCTCGACGCTGCTGTTTTTGTACCTCAAATCCAGCTCGAACCAGACATCGACGTACACGGAGTCCCGGGATCTGATTTCCCGAATGAAACAGCTGAATGCGCAGTGGGAAACGGAAATCCTCAAGGCCAGGATTGCCATCAACCACAACTACGATCCGCTGGTCACACCACTGATCGAGATGACGCAGCTGTGGGAACGGTTCGACACGATGGAGTCGAATCATGGCCGCAACGCCTCGCCTGTCTGGCTGACCAGCCATGATGCGTACCTGAGCGCCTTCGAGGAAAAGATCCGGCTGGTGGAGCAGTTCAAATCTCACAATGCCGTGCTGCGCAACTCACTGGCGTTTCTACCGACCGCCGAAGACGACATTCAGGAACCCCTCGCCCAGTTGCAGGACGTAGACAAACTGCAACTGCAATACATCGCCAACGACACCTATGACCTGGTACTCAGCACCATGGAGTTCGCCATGGTCATCTCTGACGCCAAGGCCGCTGAAATCCTGGTGGGGTTGAGCAAACTGAAAGTGAACAAACTGCGACTGCCGGAGGAATTCCACAGTCCGCTGGATGTTCTCAATAACCACATCGAGCTGATTCTGCGTGAACAACCGGTGGTCAACCGCTTGCTGGAAAACATCGAGGCCACTCCCGTGGCCGGCCGGCTGGACGGCATCACCGATCTGCTGAACAACGATCAGCAGCGCACCGATGCGGTCAATCAGCGTTATCACTTTTACATGCTGGTGTTTTCCGTGCTGCTGGTGATGTTGCTGGTGTACCTGGCGATTCACCTGATGCGCAGTTTCACGGTGATCAGTCGCGTCAACAAAGCCCTGAAAACCGCCAATGACGATCTCGAAAAACGGGTCGAAGAACGCACCCGCGAACTCAAGGATACCCAGAGCGAACTGCTGGACACCGCGCGCCAGGCCGGCATGGCGGAAATCGCCACCAATGTGCTGCACAACGTCGGCAACGTGCTCAACAGCGTGAACATCTCCGCCGACCTGGTCAGCCGCAAACTGCGTAGCAGCAAGGCCCAGGGGCTGGGCAAGGCGATGCAACTGATTAACGAACACCAGGGCGACCTGGGTGCCTTTCTGACCCAGGACGACAAAGGCAAGTTGCTGCCCGGCTACCTCAATCAACTGGTCGACGCCATAGCGCTCGAACAACAGAGCATGACCGACGAACTCGCCCAACTGACCAAAAGCGTCGACCACATCAAGGACATCGTCGCCACCCAGCAGTCTTACGCCGGCGCCAACAGCCTGATGGAACCGCTGCACATCAGCGAACTGCTGGAAGACGCCCTGCGCATGAACTCCGGCGCCCTGACCCGGCATCACGTCACGGTGGTCAAGGAGTACAACGAGGTGCCGCAGGTCATGGGCGACAAGCACCGGTTGTTGCTGATCCTGATCAACCTCATCAGCAATGCCAAATACGCCATGTCCGGCCTCAGCAATCGTCCGCGACAAATGACCCTGGGGGTGAAAATCGTCGAAGACGCCACCCTGCAAATCAGCGTCAAGGATGATGGTGAGGGCATCCCGCCGGAGAACATGACGCGCATCTTTGCCCACGGCTTTACCACCCGCAAGGAAGGCCACGGCTTCGGTCTGCACAGCTGCGCGCTGGCGGCGATCGAGATGAACGGCCATCTCAGCGCCCACAGCGACGGGCCTGGCAAGGGCGCGCAGTTCACCCTGCAGATCCCGCTCAAAACCGTCCCGGAGGAAGCATGAGTGAGCTTTCGAACCGGCGCATTCTGCTGATCGACGACACGCCATCGATTCATGACGACTTTCGCAAGATCCTCACACCGGTTTCGGGGCAGCACGTCGAACTGGACGAGATGGAAGCCACGCTGTTTGGCAGTGAAATCAAAGCCACCACTGCCCTGTTCGAACTGGACTCGGCCTATGGCGGTCAGGAAGGCCTGGGCAAACTCACTCAGGCCCTGCAGGAAAACCGTCCCTACGCCCTCGCGTTCGTCGACATGCGCATGCCCGAGGGCTGGGACGGCGCGCAGACCATCGAGCATCTGTGGCAGGAAGACCCGCGCCTGCAGGTGGTGGTATGTACCGCGTACTCCGACTATTCCTGGGATGAACTGCTGGACCGTTTGCAGGCCCACGACCGCTTGCTGATCCTGAAAAAACCGTTCGACAACATCGAAGTCCAGCAGATGGCCAACACCCTGCTGACCAAATGGGAGATGACCGAACGCGCCTTTGTGCAGATGAGCCACCTGGAGCATCTGGTGGATCAGCGCACCACCGAGTTCAAACAAGCCAGCGAGGCGTTGCAGCGGGAGATCGACGAGCGCAAACAGCTTGAATCGCAACTGGTGCAATCGGAAAAACTCGCCTCCCTGGGGCAATTGGCCGCCGGGGTCGCCCATGAAATCAACAACCCCATCGGCTTCATTTCCTCCAACCTCGGCAGCCTCGACGGCTACTTCAAGCAACTGCAGGAAATGCTCGACGCCTATCGCGAGGCCGAAGAAGCGATTGCGTCGAGTGAGGTGATCAAGCGGCTTGGGCAGTTACGGGAACGGATCGAACTGGAGTTTCTGCGCGACGACATTCCGTTGCTGATCAAGGAATCCAAGGAAGGCATCAACCGCGTCGGGCAGATCGTCAAGGACCTGAAGGACTTCTCCCGGGTGGACTCCAACCAGGAATGGCAGTGGACCAATCTGCAACAAGGCATCGAATCGACCCTGAACATCGTCGCCAATGAACTCAAGTACAAGGCCGATGTGGTGAAGGAGTATCAGACGCTGCCCGACATCGAGTGCCTGCCGTCGCAAATCAACCAGGTGATCATGAACCTGATCGTCAACGCGTCCCAGGCGATGGGCCCGCAGCACGGCACCATCACCCTGCGCACCGGGTTTGAGGGTGAACGGGTGTGGATTGAGGTGGCTGACACCGGCTCCGGTATTGCGCCGGACAGCCTGCAGAAAATCTTCGACCCGTTCTTCACCACCAAACCGGTGGGCCAGGGGACAGGGCTTGGATTGTCCCTGTCCTATGGCATCGTGAAGAAGCATCGGGGGGATATTTCGGTGCGCAGTGAGGTGGGCGTGGGGACCACGTTCCGAGTCGAGTTGCCCGTGCACCAGACAAAACCAGCCGCCTGAACACCGTAATAAATGTGGGAGTGAGCCTGCTCGCGATAGCGGTGTATCAGTCACCATTGATGTTGACTGATATGGCCCTATCGCGAGCAGGCTCACTCCCACAGGGTTATGCATTGTCCGGGGGTCAGGTGGCCTCCTGGAAATCCATCTCCGGTGGCTGGCGGCGGAAACCACCGGTCAGCACCGCCAGGTACACCACGCCAATCGCCAGCCAGCTCAGGCCCAGGTAGATCGCCAGGTGATCGAGGCTGACCATCAGCCACAAATCTGCCGCCAGGCCAATGAACGGGAATAACAGGAACAGCACGAACTCGCGCAGGCCTTTGTTTTCGCCGCCGATCCAGTAGTGAAAGATCACCGACAGGTTCACCAGACTGAACGCCAGGAACGCGCCGAAGTTGATGAACGAGGTCGAGGTGGTGACGTCCAGTTTCAGCGCCAGCAACGCCACCACGGCGCACAACAGGATGCTGTTGACCGGTGTACCAAAGCGCTCATGCAAGCTGCCGAAAAACGATTTGGGCAGCACACCGTCGCGGCCCATGGCGAACAGCAGACGCGAACCACTGGCCTGAGCCGACAGGCCCGAAGCAAACTGCCCGACGATCAGACCGATCAGGAAGATCGTCACGAACAGGTCGCCACCGATGTTGCGGGCAATTTCATAGGCCGCCGAGTCGACGCTGTCGAACTGGAACGAGGGATGCGCGATCTGCACGAAGTACGAGACGCTGACGAAGATCAGCCCGCCGATCAGGGTAATCAGCATGATTGCCCGCGGAATAGTGCGGCGCGGATCGCGGGTTTCTTCAGTCAGGGTGCTGACCGCGTCGAAACCGAGAAACGAGTAACAGGCGATGGCCGCGCCGCTCATGATCAGCGGCATCTGCATGTCGCCGTTGAAGAACGGCTTGATCGACCACAACGGCGTGCTCGCATCCCCCCCGACGTAGTGGATGCACAACGCGACGAAGGCGATCAGCACCAGGAATTGCACGAGCATCAGCAAGGCGTTGATGCCGTTGGCCAGTTTCAGGCCGACGATGTTGATCGCGCTGGTGATGCCGATGAACGCCAGCACCCAGATCCACTGCGGCACTGCCGGGAACGCGGAGTTGAGGTAGGCGGCGCCGATCAGCCAGATCGCCATGGGCAGGAACAGGTAATCGAGCAGCACCGCCCAACCGGCGATGAACCCGAGTTTCGGGCTGATCGCCTTGCGTACGTAGCTGTAAGCCGAGCCTGCGACGGGGAACGCCGAGGCCATTCGCCCGTAACTCATGGCGGTGAAAAACATCGCCACCAGCGCCGCCAGATACGCGGCTGGAACTATGCCGGCGGTGGATTGAGCAAGAATGCCAAACGTGCCGAGCACGATGATCGGCGTCATGTAGGCGATGCCGAACAGCACCACCGAACCCAATGACAGGGTGCGTTGCAAACGAGCCATGAGCGACTACTCCGAATTTATTAGATTTATGGCAGAGCCGAGTTCGGCGCTAAATTTCGGGGATTGCATGATCGTTCCCACGCTCTGCGTGGGAATGCCTCAATGGACGCTCTGCGTCCGCTCTTGGGACGCAGAGCGTCCCTGGCTGCATTCCCACGCAGAGCGTGGGAACGATCGGTCTTCTTCAGTTTTTAGGAATGAGCAGCTCCCGCAATCCACAAGCATGCTCAACTATCTCCCCCGGCAACCGCAGTCGCTGATCATCCAGGTACCGATAGTCCTTGCGTGCCGCCTCCAGCCGGCTGAAATCCAGCTCAACCGCAAACTGCCCTTCATCGCGCCCGGCCTCGAACAACAAGGTGCCCAGCGGATCGACCAGCGCACTGCCACCGGCGAACACCAACCCGTCATCGCTCTCTTTTACCCGGTTGACCATCAGCGCAAACGCCTGGTTTTCCTGGGCACGCGCCATGATCGCGGTGCGGTGAGTCGGGCCGTAAGGGTCCATGTTGCCGTTGGTGACGATCAGCAATTCGGCGCCCAGTTGCGCCAGGGCGCGGGCGGTTTCCGGGAATTCGATGTCGTAGCAAATCAGCAGGCCGACCCGCACGCCGTTCCACTCGCAGGTGGCGTAACGGTCGCCCGCCTCGAACACGCCGCGATCCGACGCCCACAGGTGGGTCTTGCGGTATTTCAGGGCGATGCCTTCCGGGGTTATCAGCAGCGTGGTGTTGTAGAAGCGGCCGTTGTCGTTCTCGGCCATGCCGATCACCACGGCGATGTTGCGTTCACGGGCAGCCGCCACGACGGCGCTGACCGTCGGCCCGTCCAGCGGTTCGGCGGTTTGGGCCACGGTGTCGGCGGTCGGAAAGCCCATCAGGTGGGTTTCCGGGAAGACGATCAGTTGCGTATCCGCGTTGCAGGCCGCGATGGCCGCCAAGGCTCGTTCGAGGTTGTACGCTGTGCCGTTGTCACGGCCCGCCAGCTGGGCGAGTTCGACTTTCATGGGGAGTCCTTGTTATGGGCCGGGCGGCAGAAAGATTGCCCGGTCTGTGTCTGTGCGCCAGTATGCGCAGCAAGCCACCGGCCGGGGAATCACGCCGCTGGGGTAACCCGATAGGGGTAGAGGCATGACACTTTCATTAGACGATATCGCTTGGCACCGCTCGGTCGGGCAACTGATCGACGCCCTCGACAAGCCCAACTTCTGGACGCAGCTGGTGCGTCTGCTGGATCAGTACGTGACCTTCGACAGCTGGGTGGCGCTGCTTTTCAGCGCGGACCAGCACCCGCAGGTCTTCGCCGAATGCCCGGGCGAGGACGGCAGCCCCGACCAGTTGTTCCAGGATTACCTGCGCGGGCTGTACTTGCTCGACCCGTTTTACATCGCCTGCCGCGAGCAATCGCGCACCGGCCTTTATCGACTGTCGGAAGTGGCGCCGGAGCACTTCGAGCTGACCGAGTATTACCAACGCTACTTTCGTCTGAATGTGGTGGCCGATGAAATCCAGTTCAATTGTCAGCTCGAAGGCGACCGCACATTGTGTCTGTCATTGGGTAGCAAGCAGCGTTTCAGCGGCCAGCAGATTGCCTTGCTGTCGCTGATCCAGCCTTGGGTGCTCGGCCTGTTGCGCCAGCGCCTGCCCTACGAAATCAACGAAGTCGTGGCCCTGGCGCCGGCACCGATCCAGGGCGATTGGCGTGTGCAGCTGGAAGCGTCGGTGCAACAACTCAAGGGCGCGCAATTGACCGCCCGGGAGCTGGATGTCGGGCGCTTGATGCTCAGCGGTTGCTCCAGCAAAGAAATCGCCCGCAAGCTGGAAATCTCTGTAGAAACCGTGAAAGTCCATAAGAAACACATGTACAGCAAGCTGGGGATCAAGTCCCAGTCCGAGCTGTTCTCGATATTCCTCCAGGCGCAAAATGCCTGACATAGCACGGGCCTGTAGGAGCGAAGCTTGCTCGCGAAGAGGCCATTTCTTTCAACATTGATATTGGCTGATACACCGCTTTCGCGAGCAAGCTTCGCTCCTACAGGGTCCGTGTGTACCTGCTAACCGAGTCCGAACCAAGGAACCCGTATGAGCCTGTCACTCCTGAGCCGCTACGCCTTCTTTGCCGCTTGCGTGATATTCACCCTCGCCAGCCTGCCCTTCCTCGAACACGACTGGCTCTGGCCGATCACCGCCATGACCGGCGTTCTGAGCCTGGTGGGCCTGTTCGATCTGCTGCAAAGCCCCCACGCGGTGCGGCGCAACTACCCGATCCTGGGCAACATTCGCTATCTGGTGGAGGGCATTCGCCCGGAAATCCGCCAATACCTGCTCGAATCCGACAGCGACGCCCTGCCCTTCTCCCGGGCCCAGCGCTCGCTGGTCTATTCCCGGGCCAAGAATGAAAGCGCCGACAAACCCTTCGGCACGCTGATCGATGTTTACCAATCGGGTTTCGAATTCATCGGCCACTCGATGCGCCCGGCGCCGTTGAGCGACCCGAGCAGTTTCCGGGTCATCGTCGGCGGGCCACAGTGCACTCAGCCGTACTCGGCGTCGGTGTTCAACATCTCGGCCATGAGCTTCGGCTCGCTCAGCGCCAATGCCATTCGCGCGTTGAACCAAGGCGCCAAACTCGGCAACTTCGCCCATGACACGGGCGAAGGCAGCATCAGCGCCTATCACCGGGAAAACGGCGGCGACCTGACCTGGGAACTGGGCAGCGGCTACTTCGGTTGCCGCACCGCTGACGGGCGCTTCGATCCAGAGCGCTTTGCCGCCCAGGCGCAAACGCCGCAAGTACGGATGATCGAAATCAAGATGTCGCAAGGCGCCAAACCCGGCCATGGCGGCATCCTGCCCAAGCACAAAGTCACCCAGGAAATCGCCGAAACCCGCGGCATCCTGATGGGCGAAGATTGCATCTCGCCGTCGCGGCACAGCGCGTTCTCCACGCCGATAGAACTGATGCACTTCATCCAGCAATTGCGTGAACTGTCCGGCGGCAAACCGGTGGGTTTCAAGTTCTGCCTTGGTCACCCGTGGGAATTCATGGGCATCGCCAAGGCCATGCTTGAGACCGGCATTCTCCCGGACTTCATCGTGGTCGACGGCAAGGAAGGCGGAACCGGCGCCGCGCCCGTGGAGTTCACCGACCACATCGGCGTGCCAATGCGCGAAGGCCTGCTATTCGTGCACAACACGCTGGTCGGCCTGAACCTGCGCGACAAAATCAAACTCGGCGCCAGCGGCAAGATCGTCAGTGCCTTCGACATCGCCAGCGTCCTGGCCATCGGCGCCGACTGGGCCAACTCGGCACGCGGCTTCATGTTCGCCATCGGATGCATCCAGTCGCAAAGCTGCCACACCAACAAATGCCCGACCGGCGTCGCCACTCAAGACACCCTGCGTCAACGTGCACTGGTGGTCCCGGACAAGGCCCAGCGCGTGTTCAACTTTCACCGCAACACGCTCAAGGCCCTGGCGGAAATGCTCGCGGCCGCCGGCCTCGATCATCCTTCACAACTGTCGGCCAAGCATCTGGTGCGGCGCATGTCGGCGACCGAGATCAAGTTGTTCTCGCAGTTGCATGTGTTCTTGAAACCGGGGGAATTGCTCACTGGTGAGGTGAACGGCGAGTTTTACTCGCGGATGTGGCAGATGGCGCGGGCGGATAGTTTTGAGCCTAACGAAGTGATTGCCGCGTAAAGATTATCCTGCATGCCAGCCTTATGGGGAGGCTGGCATCAGCGGCACGTTCACGCTTCGCGCTCGCCATACAGGACAAATCTCGAAAAGAAGAACCCGCAGACCAGACTCAACAACGAGAACGACCCTACGGTCACCAGCCCGTGGATTTTCCAGACATCGGCGTAATGCCCGACGACAAAACTCATTACCCCCATAAACAACACATACAGCAGATAACGAACTACCGATGCCCCGGCCTCAAACGTGTAGAGCGCATGCACATAGAATGAGAACGTTGCGGCCACACAAAACGCCGAAAAATTACTGGCAGCCTGACTCAATTCTGCGGCGATGGTGAGTACATAAAACATCTGCCAATGAATGAGCGTATTGGCCACGCCAACGACCGCATACGTGGAGAATTCTTTCCATAAGGCTTTCATGTCCGTTCCTTGAACTGTTCCGGTTTCAGGTGCGGTTCAAACCTAAAGTCGCAGACAGTTGCGCGTCTACTGTAAGAACTAACAGGTAGCGCGGTATTCCAGACCAACGGTCAAGGGCTTCACCACTGGAGCGAGGGGATCCGGACAGGTTCTTTCATGACGATAAAGCCGTAATCTCCCAGCAGATAAATCCGATAAAACAGACTGTCCACCAGTGGTGCATAACCCTGGTAACCCACCATCGTCGCGTTGCGCCGTTCCTTTTCCCTGACCACATTGGTAATGCCTGCTTTAGGCAGGTTTTCCGCGAGCATGTAGAAGTCGATGTTCAACAAGTAATGCAAAACCGGTATCTGCTTGAACGACCCGACAGCCCCCACCAGCCAGTGATCGGAGTACGTCACCGACATATAAATGCGCTTGGCTTCGCGCAACGCCGGGCGCGAAGCAATGTCGGCACTCAAGGCAGACAGCGCATTAGTCGCGAAAGTCTTTTGTAACGTCAGCACCCGTCCATAAGCGAAGGAAAGCGAGAGCATCGCCAACAATGGAACCAGCAACAGCAACGGCAGCTTTCCGTGCACCGGCGCCAGCGCCCGATGGCTCAGGTAGAACAGCAATACCAGCACGACCGCAAAGCCCATCAAGGTGCGGGCGCCTTCATTGAAGTCGCGGAAAAACAATGAGGCGCCCGGCACCAGCAACATCAGTACGGGCAAGATCAACAGGCACAGCAGGCCGATCACGGTTTTGTTCAGCCCAGTGTCGGCACGCTTCAGTACACGCTGTCCTACGCCCACGGCACCGGCGACGGCGCACAGCAACAGCGCGGCGAACACCCAGGCAAACCCGCCATGGAACAGCAGTACGATCTTTTCCAGCACCCGGCCCGCATTGGTTTCAATTTGCAGCAACGGCGCCGCTGCCCCGTTCAACAATGAGGTTCGGCTCTGAGTCATGAAGGAGTAGGCGGTGGCGTAATAAATCAAACCGGCCAGCCCAACCTGTACAACTTTGCAGCCGATCAATCGCCACCACGCAGGCCATGCCAATGGGTCGTCCGTGCGCCGCAACAACTCCAGGCAACACAGACCGAGAAACACATTGAAGCTGACCTGATAAAGCCCGATGGCCAAGGCAATCAGCGCGGCCGGTATCAACAGATGCTGGACGCGCGAGGGGCTTTGAAAGGTGGTCGCGTAGATCACCGCCACCAGGCTCAGCGCCATGGTCGGTCCGTCATATTGATACGACAGGTTTTGCAGGAAAAACGGGTTATACCAAAGCGGCAGCAGCACCAGGCAATGGGTAAACGTCGGTTCTGGGAAGTAGTGGAATGTCAGCCGGGTCAGGGCTGAGCTCATCGCCAGCGTGGCGATCAACAGCGGCAGCGGGAAGATGTTCGGCGCGGCGCCGCTGAAGGTCAGCAGGTTGTAGAACCACTGCGCGAACAACCGGCCCTCCTCCGCCCAGCCGGTGCCGGCGGCCAGGGCACGCCAGTTGTCATCGATGTAGGGATAATCCGCGAGGATCAGCGGCAGGATGTAAATCAGCGTCGCGAACAGAAACAACAACCAGACTTGGCGGCCTGTGAGTTCTTTGTCGAGCCAATCGCTGATCTTCATGCCGGCGCCTCATGGGAATTCCGCCTTCAATCGATAAAGCTTTGAACCCCGACGGTAGTTAGAGATCGCGGACCTGCGCGTCTTTTAGACAGGCGGTGGCCCCCTCGGCAATGCACTGAGACATTCCGTAATATCCGCACTTTGCAATTGCCGGTGAATCCCTGCACCCTGCGCGCCGCCAATGTGCGGCGCGCAACCCTTTGTGTCGCAGGCCGCGCCTACTTCAAAACCCGTTCAAGAGCCCGCAGCCATGACGACTGAACGCGATCACCGGATCGACTTTTTCCGCGGCCTGGCGCTGATCTTCATTTTCTGGGATCACGTGCCCCACAACCCTTTGGGTCAAATCACCCTGCGCAATTTCGGTTTCAGCGATGCCGCGGAAATCTTCGTGTTCCTCGCCGGTTACGCGGCGGTCCTGGCCTACGGCAAGATCCTCGCCCGCGACGGTTACCTGATTGCCTGCGTGAAAATCCTGCGCCGCGCCTGGGTGTTGTATGTGGTGCATATTTTCCTGCTGGCGATGCTGATGGGCATCGTGTTCTTCGCCAACAGCCATGTGGAAACCCGAGATCTGGTGGAGGAGATGGGCATGCACCACTTCATCAGCAACCCGCAGCAAGCCTTGATCGATGAGCTGCTGTTGCGCTTCAAACCGAACCTGATGGACCCGTTACCGCTCTACATCGTGCTGCTGGCAGGTTTGCCGCTGGTGCTGCCGATATTTGTGCGCAAACCATGGGTGGTGGTGGCGATGTCGTTTGCGGTGTACCTGACGGTGCCGTTGTTCGGTTGGAATCTGGCCGCCATCAAGGACGGCGTGTGGTATTTCAACCCCGTCGCCTGGCAACTGTTGTTCGTACTCGGCGGTGCCGCTGCGATTCATGGGCAACGCCCGCGGTTGCCCGACAGACGCTCGTTGCTGCGCCAGCCATTGTTTGTGAGTGCGGCGTTATACGCAGGCGTTGCCGGAGTACTGACCGTATTGTGGCGGTGGCCGCAACTGCATGATGCGATGGTACCGAGCAGCCTGAGCAACCTGTTGTATCCGATCAGCAAGACCGACCTGTCGCCGGTGCGTCTTCTGCACTTTCTGGCGCTGGCGTATGTCACGGCGAAACTGTTGCCGGACACTGGCTGGACGCAGAACTGGCTGGCGCAGCAATGCAGTCGCATGGGGCGTTATTCGCTGGAAGTGTTCTGCCTCGGCGTGTTGTTGGCGCCGTTGGCGGACATGGTCAACGCCCTGACCGACGATGCGTTTGCCATGCAAATCTTCACCGCGTTGGTGGGAGCGGGGTTGATGGGGTTGTTGGGGGTTTGGCTGGATTTCAACAAACGCCTGAATCGGTCGGCTCACGTCGCCGCCGCTTGATATCGACACAGTAACCCTTGTGGCAAGGGGACTTTTGTGGCGAGGGGATTTATCCCCGTTCGGCTGCGCAGCAGTCGTAAAACCATAGCACTCGGTATACCTGACTTATCGCGACCGCCGGTTTTGGGGCGGCTGCGCCGCCCAACGGGGATAAATCCCCTCGCCACAAAAGCCCCCTCGCCACAGGGATTTCGTCAGCCAATAAAAAGCCCCGGCCAACGGACCGGGGCTTTTGCGTTTCAGGCGTTACGACTTACGAAGCCGAACGCACCGCACCTTGCGACACATTGGTCGGTTGCAGCTTGAACACATAGAACAACACCGTCAGCAGCACCAGGAACGCCGGGCCGACGTAGAGCGCCACGCGGGTTTCCGGGAAGTAGGCCATCAGGCCGACCACCAGCACCAGGAACGCCAGCGCCAGGTACGAGCTGACCGGGTACAGCCACATCTTGTATTTCAGGCCGGCACGTTCGCTGGCGCTCAGGCCTTTGCGGAACTTGAGCTGGGCCAGCAGGATCATCACCCAGGTCCAGATCGCGCCGAAGGTGGCAATCGCCGTCACCCAGACGAAGACTTTTTCAGGCACCAGGTAGTTGAGCAAAACGCCCAGCAACAACGCGCCGATCGACAGCAGCAGCGCCCGACGTGGCACGCCGTTGTTCGAGGTCTTGGCGAAACCGGCCGGGGCCTGGCCGTTCTGCGCCAGGCTGTAGAGCATGCGCCCGGTGCTGAAGATGCCGCCGTTGCAGGACGACAGCGCCGCGGTGATCACCACGAAGTTGATGATGCCGGCCGCGGTCTTGATGCCCAGACGTTCAAAGGTCATCACGAACGGACTGCCCTGGGTGCCGATTTCGTTCCACGGGTAGATCGACAGAATCACGAACAACGCACCGACGTAGAACAGCAGAATCCGCCAGAACACCGAGCCGATCGCGTTGGGAATGGTCTTCTGCGGGTTCTTCGCTTCACCGGCGGTCAGGCCGATCATCTCGACGCCGAGGTAGGCGAACATCACCATCTGCAGCGACATCAACACGCCTTGCACGCCGTTGGGCATGAAGCCGCCGTGGGCCCAGAGATTGGAAATCCCCAGTGCTACGCCGTCGTTGCCGAAGCCGAACGCGATCACGCCGATGCCGCCGACCACCATCGCGATGATGGTGACGATCTTGATCAGGGCGAACCAGAACTCGAATTCACCGAAGGCTTTCACCGCGATCAGGTTGATCGAGCCCATGCTGATCAACGCAGCGAGTGCCCAGATCCAGCGTGGCACATCGGGGAACCAGACGCCCATGTACACCGCCACGGCGGTGATTTCCGCGACACAGGTCACCAGCCACAGGAACCAGTAGTTCCAGCCTGTCAGGAAGCCCGCCAAAGGGCCGAGGTAGTCTTGAGCGTAACGGCTGAAGGAGCCGGCGACCGGGTTGTGCACGGCCATTTCGCCGAGGGCGCGCATGATCACCAGGATCGCCAGACCGCCGATGATGTAGGACAGCATGATTGCCGGGCCGGCCATTTCGATGGCCTTGGCCGAACCGAGAAACAGGCCGACGCCGATACAGGCACCGAGCGCCATCAAGCGAATATGCCGTTCGCCGAGTTCGCGTTTAAGCGGGCCGCCCTGAGCGGTCTCGCCGTGGGGCAGGTGATTGCCGACTGGCATAGGGGTACAACCTCGTCTTGTTATTGGATATGACCACCGAGTAACAAAGCGCTGACCGGTAAGCCATTGCTTCTGAGAAACCGGGCCTGCTTCGTGAGCAAACCCGTCTTGCAGGACAACACCTGCAAGATCAGCGGGGCGTGCAGTATAAAAAGCTTCGTACAGGGTTTTTCACTCTATAAACCACAACATTCAGCCAGAACTCTCGGGAAAAGCCCGGTTAGCGGAGGGGCATTACCTGACTTTTGTAGGATATTTCACCAGCTGAAACGCCGCGGAGTATTGCACAGCATTGGTGCATCGTCATGCCCCCGGCTAAGCCTTATTTGCTGATCGATGGCTCTGGCTCAAGCTTTTCAGGCGTACTTACGCGTCCTTAGGCAAAGGAGCTGTTGTGGCGAGGGGGCTTGCCCCCGTTCGGCTGCGCAGCAGTCGTAAATCCTGCGGATGCGGTGTGGCTGAAATGACGGGGGAGCGCTTCGCACTCCAACGGGGGCAAGCCCCCTCGCCACAAAAGCCCCGCAGCCACAAAGTCTCTGCCGATCACTTCGCTGGGTCCTGCACAGAAATCAGAAATTTCACTCAATAGTCTCAGCGTTCTTGCAGATCACTCCCTACTAGCCTGAAAGCGTCACTTAACTTTCATGCAAGGAAGCATTGGATTGCCTACTCAACCAAACTCCCACCGCCTGCGTTCAGGCAGGAATTCCGAGAGCGGTCGCGCCTATCTCATCACTGCAGTCGTTCATGACCGCCAACCCCTATTTTCTGATTGGCGAGTGGGGCGTTTACTTGTTGCAGAACTCCGACGAGCACACGATGCAGGGCTTGTAGACTCAATAGCTTGGGTTGTAATGCCCGATCACTTTCATTGGCTTATGCAACTGAAAGAAAACGATCTGGGTGGTGTCATCGGTTCCATCAAGTCACGTTGCACTCAAACAGTGAACAAAATGACTGATAGGCATGGCCCGCTATGGCAAACCGGTTTCCACGACCGAGCGATCCGCGATGGCGAAGAACTTCTTCCGTTCGCTCGCTACATTGTTGCTAATCCATTGCGCGCAGGGTTGGTAGAAAAAATCGGTGATTACCCGCTCTGGGATGCCAACTGGCTATAAAACGAACAAAAAACCTGTGGCAAGGGGCTTCCTGTGGCGAGGGGGCTTGCCCCCGTTCGGCTGCGCAGCAGTCGTAAATCCTGCGGATGCGGTGTGGCTGAAATGACGGGGGAGCGCTTCGCACTCCAACGGGGGCAAGCCCCCTCGCCACAAAAGGCTCCCTCACCACATCAATCCCCTCACCCCAAAAGCTCCTTTCCTCAGGTACTTGACGATGAAAATTCGAAATTTGTGCACCCACAATTTTTTCACCATCGCCAACCACCGACTAAGCTTCAGACAAGTCCGATCAATCTGCGTGAATGGATCAATCGACTATGGGCGCTTTATGGCAAACCGATTCGAGTAAAACTGTGGTTCCGACTGAACGTGTGGATGAAGCGCCTTTACCTGAAAAACCCCCTGGCAGTCGTATGACGCACGGATGGGGGGCGTTCTGGTTGTTGCTGGTCATTATCCTGATTGTCCTGGGGCTCGCCGCTGCCAAGGAAATGCGCACCTCGAAGTTTCAATCCCGCGAGGTCAGCAAATTCGCCGCCTCCCTGAGTTACGAAATGAAACCCGGCCCCAGCGACGCCATTCGCTATCCCGGTGCAGGCCCGTTCGACCTGCGTTTGGGTTACAGCTCGCTGGGTGAGTTCCTGCCGCGATTGCTCAAGCGTGACTATGTCATTGCCTCACAAACCCGCTTCTCTGAAAAGCTGATGGACTACACCGACAAGGGCTTTTTCGTGCCCTATGCGGAGAAAATACAGGCTGGACTGTCGATCACCGATTGCCGTGCGGCGCCGCTGTACCAGTACAAATACCCACAACAACTGTATTCAAGCTTTGAGTCGATTCCGCCGGTGGTGGTCAGCAGTCTGTTGTTTATTGAAAACCGCTTTTTGCTCGACCCCAAGCAACCCTTGGCCAACCCCGCCGTGGACTGGCCGCGGTTCGGCATGGCGATCTGGTCGCAGGTGGCCAAACTGATACACCTGCCGGGCCAGTCGGCGGGCGGCAGTACGCTGGCGACGCAACTTGAGAAATACCGGCACTCGCCCGATGGCCTGACGGTCTCGGGCGCAGAAAAGATCCGGCAGATGATTTCCGCCACCGTGCGTGCTTATCAAGCGGGGCCGGAAACCTTGCAGACCCGGCAGAATGTGGTGCGCGACTACCTCAACAGCGTGCCGTTGTCGGCGGTACCGGGCCACGGTGAAGTACATGGCATGGCCGAGGGCTTGCGCGTCTGGTACGGCGCCGATTTCAACAAGGCCAACGAACGGCTGGCCAGCACCGACACGGATCCCAAGAGCATGGCCGAAAAAGGCCTGGCCCTGCGTGAAATGCTCTCGCTGATGATCGCCCAGCGCCGCCCTTCTCACTACCTGACCAAGGGTCACGATGAACTGGCGGATCTCACCGACAGCCACATCCGCCTGCTGGCGGCGAATGGTGTGATCGACGCGCCCTTCGCTGCCGCCGCCCTGGCCAGCAAGGTGACCTACCGCGACTGGCAGACCCAGCCGACCATTCAGCCGATTGAAACCAACAAAGGCATCAGCGTAGCGCGCAGTCGTCTGGGCGGGCTGCTCAACCGTCCGCTGTACGACCTCGACCGCCTCGACCTGTCCGCCACCAGCACCCTGCAAGGTGACTTGCAGACCCAGGCCACCGAGTACCTCAAACACCTGGCCGACCCGGCGTTTGCCACACAAATCGGTCTGATGGGCGAACGCTTGCTCACCCCCACCAGCACCACCCAGGTGCGCTACAGCTTCACGCTGTTTGAGCTGACACCGGACGGCGCGCGCGTGCGGGTGCAGACCGACAGCACCGACCAGCCGTTCGACATCAACGAGGGCAGCAAGCTGGAACTGGGCTCCACCGCGAAAATGCGCGTACTCACGACTTACCTGCAAATCATGGCCGAGCTGCACGATAAATACGCCACGATGACCGTCCCGGAGTTGAAGAAAGTCGACATCCCGGATCAGGATCGCCTGAGCCGCTGGGCCGTCGATTACCTGATTCAGAACAAAGACCGCAACCTGCCGGCCATGCTCGGCGCCGCGCTGGATCGTAAATATTCGGCCAGCCCCGGCGAAGCGTTTTTCACCGGCGGCGGGCTGCACACCTTCGTCAACTTCCGCAAGGAAGACAACGGCCGCATTCCGACCTTGCGCGATGCCTTGCGTGAGTCGATCAACCTGCCGTTCATTCGGCTGATGCGTGACCTGGTGCGCTACACCACGTATTCCGGCCCCAACAACAGCGCCGAATTGCTCAAGGACGATCGCGACCCGCGGCGTCAGGAATACCTGGCCTCGTTTGCCGACCGCGAAGGCACTTCGTTCCTGCTGAAGTTCTGGAAAAAATACAAAAACAAGGACACCCAGGCGCGGCTCGACACCTTCCTCGACAGCATGCGTCCGACGCCGATTCGCATGGCGGCGGTGCACCGTTATCTGTTGCCCCAGGCCAGTCAGGAAAGTTTCAACGCCTTTGTGCGCGCGCACCTCAAAGGCGCCAAGCTCACCGAAAAACTCACCGACGAACGCCTGCAACGGCTCTACGAGAATTACAGCCCCGGCGCCTACGACTTGCCGGATCAAGGCTTCATCGCCAAGGTTCACCCGCTGGACCTGTGGCTCATGGGTTACCTGCTGAATAACCCGGATGCCAAGTGGAGCCAGATCGTCAAAGCCAGCCACTTCGAGCGCCAGGAAGTCTACAGCTGGCTGTTCAAGAGTCGTCACAAGGGCGCCCGCGACAGCCGCATTCGTACCATGCTGGAAATCGAAGCCTTCCTCGACATTCATCAGCGCTGGCAGAAAGTCGGTTACCCGTTCGATCACCTGGTGCCCTCGCTGGCCACTGCCATCGGCAGCTCCGGCGATCGCCCGGCAGCGTTGGGCGAGTTGATCGGTACCATCCTCAACGACGGTGTGCGCATGCCGACATTGCGCATCGACACCCTGAATTTCGCGGCGAATACGCCATACGAAACCAAACTGATCAATGACCCGGACGCCGGCAAACGGGTGATGCCGTCCGAAGTGGCCACGGCCATGCGCGAGGCCTTGTCGCAAGTGGTGGACGCCGGTACGGCCAAACGTGTTTCCGGCAGTTTCATCACGCCCGACGGCAAACCCCTGGCGATGGGCGGCAAGACCGGGACCGGGGATAACCGCATCGAAGCCATTGGTTCCGGCGGGCGGATTCTGAGTTCGAAGTCGATCAACCGCACGGCTACCTTCGTGTTTTTTATCGGTGACAACCACTTCGGTACGTTGACCGCCTTCGTGCCCGGGCGCACCGCCGAAGCCTTCAAGTTCACCTCGGCGCTGCCCGTACAGGTGCTCAAGGGCATGGCGCCGATTCTCACGCCGTATCTGCAACCGGGTGCGCATACGCAATGCCTGCCGGTGGAGGTAGCGCGGCGCTGAAAAAAGGCGGTAATTATTGATTTTCGGCATTGGTAATTCCAATGCGTTTGGGGGGCCAGCACGGATTAAGCAGCGGTAATTCAGGCTTTTACTTTGAGCCTCGGGCGTTAGGCTGGTCACTCCACTTAACGCTCAAGGTTCATTAAAAGCATGACTGACTTACACGGACGTATATCAGCGCTACCGACACCGGGGGCCGATGACAATAAAGGTCGCCACTACGCGTTTATCAAGAGCCGTATCCATCCTGCGTTCAAGGACGCTTCACTGCGACGGATTCGGGAACTGAGCCTCACACAAACGGCTTCAGGGTATTGGGTACAGGCCACCAGGGACCTCGATCACACACCGGTACAAGAAGCCAACCTCGAACTTTGGTCCGCTCAAAACACCGTCGACCGGGTCATGGACAAGGTACAAGGCGTTTACGAATTCGCCGAACCGTTGCTGACAGAGGCGTTGCTGAAACAGTTCGGTGTCGACGTCGATGTAAAGACCACTCACTTGCACCTTTATCTACCCAAAAAGCTTCCCTGGTATTCAGCCGACATCGGCGGTGCCGTTACCCGAATCGTTTCACTGCTGGACGCGGCGCTGCACAACTTCGCGAGCAGCGAAACCTGCGAACCAGACTCGGACTTCATCAGCCAGCCCGATGCCCGCGGGCATTTCGACATCCTGCCGATCAAACGCAAAATGTCCATCGCCCGGTTCCAGACCCTGTGTCGCGAGCTGGACATTGGCGCGCGCTACACCAAATACCTCGAAGAACAGTTGCGGCCCAGGGACGGCCTCGCGCAGGTTGTTTTGAAACACAAGATTGTCGAGAGCGAGAAAGCCGCGTTTAAAGCGGCCGCCAGACTGGCCGTCCTGAAGGGCGACATCGACGCCGATGCCGGTGACCTGATCCTGATGATGCTCGATGGCCAGCGCAACCTCACCCGCAAAGGCCGGATAATGCAATTCGCCAACCTGTCGATTCTCGACAGTTTGCTGACCGGGATCGTCTTGATTACGCCGGATCTGGACCGGGCCCGTGAGGTTGTGCCGATATTCGCTTACGTCCCGCAAGACCCTGAGCACCCACTGAAAGAGTACCCCTCGACCGTCGCTTTCATGAATGAAATGACGCGTCAGCTGCGCGACAACGGCGTCATATCGTCCACCGGCATGAACTACCGGCAATACTTCAGCCGGTTCGTCGATCAGTCCGATCGAGGGCATTTTTTCGGCGCGCTGCAACAACGTCTGTTCGAAGTGAAATGGCATCAGAAAGAGCCGCTGGACCAGAGGCCGAGCTGGCGGGAAGTGGCCGTCACTGACCCTCAGCTGCAGTTCAGTGTCGCACCGTCCACTGGCGAGCTCTGGGAATCCTTGTTTGAGCAAAAGCTCGACAAGGTCCTCAAAGACGCCCGCCACATTGCCGTGTCCACCGCTGATGCCGATACCAACGCCCGCTGGGCCTGGTGGGAGAACTTCAAGAAAATCGTCTCGGACATCTTCAACATTGCCCTGATGGTCGTCACGCCGTTCGTTCCCGGACTCGGTGAACTGATGATGGGCTACATGGCTTATCAGATGGCCAGCGACGCCATCGAAGGCATCGTCGACATGACCCTGGGGCTGTGGACCGAAGCCACCGAACACATCGTCGGCGTGGTCACGGATGTTCTTCAGCTGGCAGCGTTTGCCGCCGGCGCGCAGATCGGTACGCTGGCACGCCTGAAACTGTCGCCGCTGATCGAAGGCATGAAACCGGTCACCCTGCCCAACGGCGAACCCCGGCTATGGAATCCCGACCTCAAACCTTATGAGTTGCCCGATGCGCAATTATCGCCGGACTCCAGACCCGACGCGCTGGGGCTGCATGCCCACGAAGGCAAGAATGTTCTGCCACTGGATGACAAGTACTACGCCGTGCAAAAGGATCCGCAAACCGGCAACTACCGCGTCAAACACCCGCATCGCGAGAATGCTTATCTGCCCGAGCTGAAACACAACGGCCTCGGCGCCTGGACTCATGAAGCCGAGAACCCGCGAGCCTGGGATCGCCCAACGTTGATGCGCCGTCTCGGCCACTCCGTGGAGGCTTTCAGTGACGCGCAGCTCGAAGACGTTCGCATCGCCAGCGGCACCGACGACGGTGCGCTGCGCCGGATGTACGTCGACAGCACGGCCCCGCCACCGTTACTGGACGACAGCCTCACCCGCTTGAACATCCAGCGCCAGGCCCGCCAGGCGATTGAAAGGATTCGCTCGGGTCAGCCCCTGGATCCTTCCTCCTACTGGTTTGAACCGCTGGCGACTTACCTGGACGGCTGGCCTGCGGATAAAGCCCTGAAGGTTTACGAAAACGCCGACATGAGCGGCCGGTTCCGCCAGTACGGCAATGCCGATGCGACGGACGAGCAAACGCTGTCCACCAGTTTGTCCAACCTCATGAGCGAGCAATTTGCGCCGGGCCTTGTCGAGTTTCTCAGCGAAGAAGAGCTGCAAGCCATGCTCGGCCGGTCCACCGCCAAACGTGAACGGGTGCAAGCGTTGCGTAATCGACTGGCGGACGAAGCCAGTCGAATGGACGCTGACATCGTCAATCAGCTTTACCAAGGGGCTCAGGCGTCCAACGATCCGCAGCTAAGACTCATACGCCAGACCTTTCCCGAGCTGCCGTCCCGCGCGGCAGAATCGCTGCTGAACAGTGCCGACGCTGCCGACCTCAGGCGCATGACCCAAACGCAACAACTACCGTTGAGCCTCAAGAGCCGCGCCCGTGAGGCCGCCTTCGAAGCCCGGACCAACCATGCCTACGAAGGCTTCCACGACGACGCGCAGTGGGTGGCGGACACCGAAAACCTGGTGCTGAACGCCTTGAGGATTCATACCGACACGTTCGCGCAATTGCGCATCGAGGTTCGCGAAGGTAACGATGCCGGCCCCTTGCGCAGCCGTGTGGGGGCCGAGGACGCATCCATGGTTCGGGTGCTGGTCAAGGATGATGTAAACCGGTTCGAAGTCTGGGACGGCGACAACCACAAACTGCACGACGCCGCTGATTTTTACGAAGCCGTGCTCAACGCCATGCCAAAAAACAAACAGGCGCAGCTGGGCTATCGGCCGGGCCAGGGCGCCCTTTTCAAGCAATGGGTGATGGCCAAGACCGAGACACCGGCGCAGCGCCGCACTGCGCTCGCCGCACCGCCGATCCGTCCGCTGGCTGACCATGAAGACATGATGCTGTTGCGCGGCCCCGGTTTTTCCTCCGTCGCCCCCACGCTCACCGAACGGGTGCAGGATATCTACCCCCACTTCAACGAACGCGAGGTCAATACCTTCGTTCGATCCCTGGGTTCGCAGGAACAAGGGCACCAGACGCTGACCCGACTGGACCGCGAACTGGATGACTTGCGTGTGCTGTTCAATCGCTGGCGCTACCAGCAGCCGGATACCTGGGGCCCGGATCAACGCGGGTTCGTCAACAGTGGCGGGTTGCACATTGCCGAACGCTTCATCGATTGCTTCAAACGCAAACCCACGGTTTTTGGTGAGCGCAGTATCACCGCCGACGGCGGATATGCACTGGACCTGTCCACAGAGTTCGGGGTGCTCGACCTCGAACGCTGGTGGAAGGAACTGCCGGATATCAAGCGCTACCTCGATCAGATCAGCACCTTGAATCTGGACCGCACGACCTTTTCCGAAACTGCCTCCGGTTTGTTGGGTGACTTCCCTCATCTGCGGCAACTGAGCGCCCGCAGCTGCGGCTTGACACGACTTCCCGACAGCATCGGCAAAATGCACCACCTGCGCACTTTGCGGTTGATGAAAAACGACATCACATTGACCCCGTCGGCCGTCGAGCAACTGCGAAACCTGACCCACATGGAAACCCTCAGGCTCGATGACAACACCCGGTTGGGCAGGCTCCCGGACGTCGGACGCATGCCAAAACTGGGAATCCTGAGTTTGAGCAACACGGGGGCCACCACCTGGCCCGATGGCCTGTTCGGGCCCTTCAACAAACGTCGACCGCGCGGCTTCTTTCTGGATTTGCAGGAGAACCCGATCAGCGTCATTCCGAAAGTCGTGCCCGGCTCGGATGATGCCTTCCTCCTGGCGCGCACCCGTTTGTACGAAAAGCAACTCTCGGACGCCAACCTGGTCGCTTTCAAAGCGTATCGACGGTCGGTCGGCATCTCGCCCAAGCAGGTCTATGCCAACGCTGCACGAGACGCGATGAACCTGTGGCCGATGAACGACGACTCGGTATGGTGGAGTGCCGAGGTCTCGGGGCTGGGTACTTTCCGGGAGGAAGCCTGGCACGACTTGATGACCGAGCGTGGCTCCGAGGATTTTTTTGCCTTGATCCAGAAACAGGCCCGCTCGGCCGATTACAAGGCCGGTGGTGATTTGCGTCAACAGCTCAGCAGTCGGGTATGGCGCATGATCGAAGCCATCGACCTGGACACCGAGTTGCGCAAGGATCTGTTCGAAATGGCCAGGGCGCCCACCACCTGCGCCGATGCCGGGGCCCAGGTGTTCAACCACATGGGCATCAAGGTGCTCGCCTCCGAAGCCTATGCGTTGTCGACGTCCAACGCCGTCCTTGAAAGCAAACTGATGAACCTGGCCAGAGGTGCCGCTCGCCTCGCGCGCGTGGATGACATTGCCCGTGCCGACTTCGGCAGTCGGCCGGGCAATCCGGATGAGGTCGAGGTGTACCTCGCCTACGAAACCGGCCTGGCTCAACGCCTCGGTTTACCGTGGCAATCGGAGTCGATGCTGTATCGCCCCTTGGCCAGCGTGAACGCCAAAACCCTCAACACCGCCTTCGATACGGTGATGTCCATGGAGGCCGGCGATGGCTTGATCAACGACATGATCGAACTGCCGTTCTGGCAGAAATACCTGCAGGACACTTACCCGAACGAGTTCAGGCGCAATGCCCGGTTTTACGAAACCAAGAGCGAATTGCTGGATGAGTTACGCGAAGTTCAACACGCCTGGGCCAGTTCCAGAGGCCAGCAGATTGCACAACGACGAGCACTCAAACAGCGCCTGCAAGACCTCGCCCGGCGACTGAATGTCGATGAAAAGGTGGTGTTGACCGATGAAGACATGACCGATGAGGTCTATGGCAGTTTGCTTCACGACATGGGCTACGAAGAAAAAGAGCTGAGCAGAAAGCTGACCCGCGCAGCGCTGCAAAAAGACGCACAGCCGTAATCGGCAGACCCTGGTGCATCGGGTGATGCATCAGGGTTCAACGCTTAACCCACTTGTGAATCCCAGATCACCGTGACATTGCCCGAGTACGTTCGGGCGACTCCGGGCTTGAGCATTTCGCCGACTTCGTCCTGCGCAATCTCGAAGTGCAAAGTTCCCGGTTTGCGATCGACATAAAAGCGCGGCTGGAACAGCTCGGTACCACTGCCGTCGCGCCGCAACGGCCGGCGGCTGACCGGTTGATCGGCGCCATCCACCAGGCCATTGGGCAGGGTCAGGCTGACGTCGAGCGGCACGACGTGACCCGAAGCCTGATCGCGCACCGAGCAGCGATTGCCATCGGTGCTGTACTGGCAGTCCAGGCTCATCTTGAAGCGACTCGACGAAGAGAGATTGAACGTCTGATCACGAAACAACCGCGTCGGCTTGCGCCCCTGCGTGAGCCAGGCTTGCCAGCCGCCCTGCGGGACCAGTTCAACGCGATTGCCCCCGGGGGGAATCTCGACCTTGAGCGTGTGCCGAACATCCAGGGAGAAGTTGAGGGTCAGTTGGTTGTCATTGGGAATCATGACATCGCCCATGTCGAAGTCCTGATGCGGACCGACCGAATAGGTAATCGAACCGGTGTATTTACCCGCGACCATGTTCAACGGATCGGGCGTGCGCAGTTCATAGGCGAACACGAAATACAGATACCGAAAGGACAGCGGGATGTCGAACAGTGCCTTCTTGCTGCACACGCCCGCCCCTAAAGGGACTCTCCAGAAACTGTTGTAACCCACAGGGCCCGCAGTGGCCGAACCGACACCTTCACACGGCGCAGGCGCATACACCCAACGCCCGCCTTCCCACAGTTCGTCCCACCAACCTCCTCCCGTCAATTCCATGATGGTTCGGGGAATTGACGCTTCGTGACCAATACCACCGATTCGCACGGACAGGATTTTCGAATCCCCCGACTCATGGGTCACTACCACGTCTCTCCAGTCCGAGGGAACACGGGCCATACCGCCCTGGCGAGGGTCCGTGTGATTGGCCAGAATCGGTGCATTGGCCGTGAAAGCAATGGGCGCACCGAGGCTGAACAGCCCATACGGCTCACAGGCCGTCGGGACTTGGCGACAGAACCCCTCCGAGGGCGTCAGGTTGACGAATTCATTCTTCTGCGGCTTTGACGAATCCGGCACGAATTCCGCTTCGATCTCCATGACTGCCGCCTGCACCGGCAGTGCAAACACAGCAAACGACAGGCATCTCAAAAGTCGAACCGATTGTCCACATAGAAACCGCATTGTCTTTCCTTCAAAGTCCATATTGATGCTCAGCCTTGCTGAATTAATCCTTCAGGCGCCCGTTAAACTTCCGAATCCCAGATGACCGTGACAAGGCCCGAGTAGGTACTGGCGACATTCGGCTTGAGCATTTCGCCAACCTGATCCTGCGCAATCTCGAAGTGCAACGTTCCAGGCTTTCGATCGACATAGAAGTGTGGCTGGAACAGCTCGGCGCCACTGGTACCGCGCCGTAGCGGCCGGCGAATGACCGGTTGAGCGGCGGCATCCACCAGGCCATTGGGCAGGGTCACGCTGACGTTTATCGGAACGGAGTGACGGGAAACGCGGTCTTGCACAGCGCAGGTATCAGCATCGAAGCCGTACTGGCATGACAGGTTCATCTTGAAGCGACTCGACGACGATATATTGAACGTCTGATCGCGGAACAGGCGTGTCGGCTTGCGTCCCTGCGTCAGCCAGGCTTGCCAGCCGCCCTGCGGGACCAGTTCAACGCGATTGCCCCCGGGGGGAATCTCGACCTTGAGCGTGTGTTGCACTTCCAGAGTGAAGTTCAGCGTGAGTGCTGAATCGCTTGGTTGCATGACATCACCCATGTCGAAATCGCCGTTCGGTCCGACGCTGTAGGTCAGGCTTCCCGAATAACGGCCCGATGACATGCCCAACGGGTTGGGGGTGACCAGTTCATAAGCGAAATCCAGATAGTCGTAACGCAACCACGGCACGTTGAACCTGGCCTGCTTATCGCAGTTGGCCTCGGCTGGAGTTTTCCAGAAAAAGGCATAGTTATTCGTCCCCATAAGCCCTACGCCACTATAAAGACAGGGAGCGGGCGCATACACCCAACTGGCGCCCCACAGTTGAGCGTGGGCAAGTTGATAGTTGCTCCCTCCACCGACAAGACTGAGAACGTCCTCCGTCACATACCGGGAGCCCAGACCTGCAATTCGAACCTTGACCGTCTCGGGTTCGCCCGTCGATTCGTGCACCACGGACAACTCGCGCCACTGTGCCGGGACTTTGAACGTAGCACCCTGACGCGACGACGGGTGATTCGCCTGGATCGGCGCATTGGAGTTGAACCGAATCGGCACGCGCAGGCTGAACATGTCGTTGTCGCGGCACTCACCAGGATAACTCGCGCAGTAACCACTGGAAGGTGTGTCATTCCTGAATTTATTCTGCTGAGGGTTTGCAGAATCCGGTCTGAACGACGCCATGATCGAGACTTCTTCCGACCAGACTGAAGAACAGGTGAGCAGCATCCCGATCCCGACACAGCAACGTACCTGCCGTCCCGGCCGCAGTGAACAATTCATGTTTTTTCCCCTGAAACGAGTGAGGTCGACAGCCAATCTTTCATGGCATCACGCACCCGGCAGCACCGCATTGAAAACCAGGTTGACGCTGCCAAAATAGCTACCGGGTTTGTAAACCCCATCGACAGGTGGCATGGGTACGATCTCCAGCAACACACGTTTGCCCGGCGCCGCATCGCTCATCGACACCACTTCGCTACTTTCCAGTTCATTCAGCAAATGGCCGTTGAACAGCACGCGCAAACCAATGTCATGGCCATCCGTCCCATTGGACAAATACGGCCTGCCCTCAAGGCGCGCTTCGATGGAGCCGGCTTCATTCTTCACATCGAAATACTTGCGCAAGCCGCCCAGGGTCGACGTCGCCAGATTCCACGGCAGTTGCTGTTCGCGGTGAATCCAGCCGGGGTCTGCGGGAATGACATAAAACGCCTGGCTTGGGATCGTCACGAACACTTCGAAGTGCTGCACTTCGCGGGCGGCATACGCTGAATGGCAGGCCACCGCCGACACCATCAGGACCGTCAATTTTCTGAACATAGTCATCAACCTTTCACATCGAGTTTCTTGCGGCTCTCGCCTTCAACCAACGTGAAGCGATACTCGCGGCCGGCCTGTTTCTCGAACTCGAAGTTGCGGCCGGCCAGAATGTGATGCTTGGTGGTCGGCTGGCAGTCCTGGTCGTTCTTGACCGCGCAATCCTTGAACTCATCGATCACCACCACGGTGTTACCGGTATTGCGGATCCGGTACCTGGCCGCCTCGTTTTCGATCACGCTGGCGTAACGCGGGTCCTTGGGGCGCACGAAAAACACCGCGCCATAACCGGCCAGCACCGTAACCCCGGCGGACAGGGCTTTCTTGTATTCCTCACGCTCCTCGCCGGAGACCGCGAACTCGTCTTCTTTCTCGGGCACCACCGGCACGAACCGCACGCGGAAATAGCGCTCCTTGTCGCGCTCGCCCATGTACAGCAATCGCGTGCCTTGCATGCCACTGGCGGGCACGATCAGCCGCGCCGGGCTGGCCATCAAGCCATCCCGGGAGTTGCCGTCGGCATTGGATTTAAGCGGCACTTCCTGGGATTTGCCATCGGCGTCGTAGAGGATCTCAAGGATGTTGACCTTGACGAAGGCGGTGCTGTCGCCGCCGTTGTAGACGCGTTTCAAAAAGGTACTTTTGTCGCCGTCCAGGTAGTCGTAAACCGTGCCGATATTGATGCTCGGCCCGGCGTGAGCCATTTGCGTGAACAGGTAAAAACCAAACAGAGCCAACAGGGGTTTCATCGTTCTGAACCTCGTAAAAATGAACTTGAGCAAACGTGCGGACGGCTAGACTTCCGAATCCCAGACAACCGTTACATTCCCGGAATACGGTCGTTGTTGCCCCGGGCGCAGCATCTGCGCCACTTCGTCGGAAGGAATCTCGAAGTGCAGCGTTCCGGGTCTGCGCTCCACATAAAACACCGGCTGGAACAGTTCGGTACCGCTGCCATCCATCAGCAAGGGCTGACGCTCGACGCCCTGACCACTGGCATTGCTCAAGCCTCGGGGCAGGCTGACGCTGACGTTCAGCGGCACGAAATTGCCGGATACCGGCTCGCGCAACGAGCAGGTCCTGCTGTCTTGGGTGTACTCACATTCCAGTTTCATCTTGAAGCGCGAACTGGAAGAGATGTTGAAGGTCTGGTCGCGGAACAGCCGCGTGGGCTTGCGGCCCTGTTGCAGCCAGGCTTGCCAGCCGCCCTGTGGCACCAGTTCGACGCGATTGCCGCCGGGTGGGATCTCGACTTTGAGGGCGTGCTCGACGGTGAGGGTGAAGTCGAGCTGGATGAGGTTGTCCGTGGGTACAACGATGTCGCCAAGATCGAAGTCACCGCCGGGGCCGATCGAATAAACCTGGGTCCCTTCGTACACGCCGGTGGACATTTTCAGCGGGTCCGGGGTGCGCAGTTCGTAAGTGAAGTTCAGTTGCGAAAAACCGAAACCAGGAATAAGGAACTTGGCTTGTTTGCTACAGACTGCTTCCTCAGGGGTTAACCAGAAAAACGTGTAGCGCGTAGAACTGACGGTATTGCGGCCAATACTGAAACAGGGGCTAGGCGCCGACGACCAATACTGCCCCCATAACACAGCATGAGCGTTGAAGACATCCGTGATACCGGTCAGCGACCGCACATCATCACTCAGCCTGTAGTCGCCCCCCATCCCGGCAATACGAACTTCCACCTGCGCCTCTTCACCTGTCGTGCGCTCCCGAACTGTCAACCGGCGCCAGGCAGCTGGCGTCTTGATCATCGCGCCTTTTCGTACATCGGTGTGATGGGCTTGAATGGGGCCATTGAGGGCGATATTCAGATGAGAGCGCAGGCTGAATATCCCGTATGCCTGGCAAATGGTCGGATAGTCCCGGCAAAATCCTGTACTGGGTGTCGTGTTCCTGAATTCATTCTTCTGCGGGTTGCTCGGGTCCGGATTGAAGGTGGCCGTGACAGGCAACACGACTGCTCCGCTCTGAGAACTCGAAACAACCAGGCAGGTCCCGAATAAAATCCTCCTGACCTTTTGCCATGGCAGGGCGCCCAATACGTTCAGCACATTAAAAACTCCAGAAAATTGAGCAGCGTCCATCAACCCGCCCTCTGCACGGCATCGGCCACATCCGCCAACGTGTCCGGCGTGCAGCGCAGATCGCCGATCATCAGCACATTGTTTTCCGTGCGGCCATTGCTCGGGTCCAGGCGGAACTGGCACAGCAACTGGTTGCCGTGGCGCACTTCCAGGGTCGGTGAACCGGCATTCATTTCCATGGAGAAGAAACCGTCCACCTCACTCACCCCGCGACTGGCGTGGTTGATGATGTGATGGCCCTTGAGCGGGTTGCCCTGGGGGTCGATCAGGCGGCCGAGTACGGTGAGGGTTCGCATCACGCGAATCTGGCGATAATCCACGCCGCCCTTGTTCAGGTGATAACTGGAACGGGCCGGCTGGATGGTCGCGGCAGGCACGTGGTTGCCTTCGAAATCGAAACTGACAGAGCTGCTTTTGTAGGCGGTGATCGGCACGAAATTGCGTCCGGGCTTGAGCACCGCGCTGCCGCCGCTCAAATCGTCGGCACGCAGGGCGATGTCGTCGATGTCCGATTCGACATCGATGATCATGCCGGCACCGTTGCGGTGGTACTGGCTGGTCATGACTATTTTCTGCCCGCCGACGGCGACGGTGCTGTCGAGGTTCAGGCCACCGGTGAAGTCGTTGTTGTACGAGGAGCGCTGGATAAAACCGTCGGCGTTGGCCAGGTCCGATTGCATCGTCGCCATCGCGTTCATGCCGATGCCATAGGTGTCGGTGATGGCCGTGGCGGAAACGCTTTGCAGAAGGTGATCCTGCAAGTCTTTGCGGTAGGTGATCGAAGCATTGTTATCGCGCCCGCCGTCGCGATCGGTGCGGGTGCCGATGCTGCCGGAGAGCTGTTCTCCCGGACCACCCAGCGCGACACTCACACTCAGATCAAGCCCGCGATTTCGATCATTCCCCGAGCTGAAGCTGCCCGGTCTGTCGAACAGTGACAGGCGCCAATTGGCGTCGCTGCCGAACAGTTGCGTGCGTTGGGTCCAGCCCAGATCCACACCGACGCCTTCGGTGTTGCCTTCGCTGTGGGACACCCGGGCATTGACCGAACTTTTGCTGGTGAGTCGATGATTCAGCGACAACGACGAGTTGCTGGTCTGGCCGATAAATACGTTGCGCTGCCGCACTCGCGTGCCGTCGGGCAGGGTGTCGTAGAGCCGGGTGGTGTCGAGCCAGCTGCGGTTATGGCTGGCGACGATGCTGCCGCTGCCGTAGGAATAAAGACCCTGCACGTCGAAGCCGGTGCCGTAGTCCTCGGTCTTGTAGACGTTGGCATAGAGGCTGGCGTTGTTGACGATGGCCCAGTCGACCGATGTGCCGTATTGCAGGGTGTCTTTCACTTGTCGACCCGACAGGCCGAGAATCACCCGCGGGTGCAGCAGGAAGTTGAACGCAGCGCCGGCGGTCATGTCGCCGTCGGCCTGCTCATCCCAGTTGCTGAGCATTTTCGATTCACGCCCGGCGAACAGGTTGTAGCGCCAGCGCTCGTCATGATTGCGCCAGTTGTTGGGTTTGTAGACCAGTTCCTGAGTGCTGGAGGTGATCTGGCCGTCTTCGATCAGTCGCACTTCGACTTCATAAATGCCGCCGGGCAATGGCCGCGTATCAAGGGTCTGTAAACCGGCCGGCATCGCCTGAGTGTTGATCAGCAAGCCGTCGCGATAGATTTCCACCGAACCCTGGCGATTGGCCGTGACATAGATCGGGTAGACCGCCGGTTTCGGGTTGTTGATGGCCAGGCTGTCGGAACTGCCGTACATGACGCCCAGCGCGGTGTCGGGGCTGGCGCCAAAGGAGCGCGGTTGGCGCGTCAGGCCTTCCGAGGTGGGCGTGAACAAGCCCAGACGCAGGAAATTGCCTTGCAGTTCGCGCTGGGTAAAGAGCTCGTGCACGGCGTGATAGGTCTGGTTGTCCACACCGCCCAGGCGGGACAACTGCATGTTCACCGCCTGAGTCCAGTTGCCCACGCTGCTGCTGGCTTCCAGACCGTAGCGACCACCGAGGTCCTGGTTCTGGCCGCCATTGAGGTTCAGCTGGTTGCGCACGATCAACCCGGTGCTGCCGCCTTCGGGCAGGTTGTAATAGAGCTGCACCTGATCATCACGCTCGGCGTTTTCCGTGAGGATCGACACCAGCGAATTTTCCAGGCTGTAGTGCACGGCCAGCAGTTGTTCGGGGCAATTGGCCTGGCAGGCGCCCAGCACCACGCCTTTTTTCAGGTAGTTGGCCCAGATGTCGCGCTCACTGGGCTTGATCGTGCTGTCGCTGACATCGGCGAAGTCAACGAGGGTGATGCGATCGTCGCGGGTCAACACGACCATCGCCTCACCGAGAAACTGTTGATCAAGTTCCACGCGCACCGCCAGCGGTACATCAAAGAAGTGCTCTTCGAACTCGCTCGGTAAACCCTTGGCTTGCGCAAGCAAACTTCGGGGAGTGTGGCCGTTGTCCGCTGGCGCGGCCAGGGCAGTTGCACAAAAACACAGGGCAAGTGCCGTCGCGATGGGAGTCATCGGGAACATGAACGAAATACTCTGAAGATAAATTCGTTGAAACCCGATCGACAGGAACAACCCCCTGTCGATCGGTGAACGTTGTCAAGTAAGACAGAACTTACTTACAGAACGCGCGTTGGTTTAAATGCGCGGAATGGCATCAAACATGACAACCGGGTTGGCCGTGTAGACCCCCACCTGATTGTTGTTCGGCTTCGCGGCCTTGATGACCAGGTCTGCGCGCATGCCACCGTTGGACTCGGTATCGCCTACCACTTCCTGGGAATCGGCAGTCAGCACCGTGCCATTGAAGGTGTAAGTCAGCGGAATGTTCAAGGTTGGATTACCGTTGAACAGTGGGGTAGGACCGCCGACGACATAAGCGCCGACCGAGCCATTGGTGTGTTGAATATCATAGGTACCACGGACCTCGGTCAGGTCGCCGGCGCCAACGACGTATTGCATTCTCTCGTCTCTGCCGAAGTCCGGGTTCACAGGCTGGGCATGGAAGACCTTGCTTGGAATATCCGCAGTAATGTTGATGGAGGTGCGCGATTCTTCAGCAGCGAACGCCATCGAAGCGCTCAAGGCCAGGAGGGTCATCGGAACGGCGATTGCAATCTTCTTGAACATTGTTGAGTACCTGTCTTTTTCAAAGGATTGGGCCGAGGAAAGTCTTGGCAAGCGAACATCACTCCACGCGGTGATGGCGATTTCGCTTAACTTTCGACGCCGAAGAATGATCGTCCAATCCCTTGAGAAAGTAAGTACGCAACTTCCGAAGAACATGTAGTAACAATGGCTTTCGAACACTAGGAAAAAGTTTGAAAAACCGCTAACTGGATTGTTTTACCCTCAGAGAAATACTACACACAGTTTTAACTGAAAAAGCACACAGATATGAACTAATCAAACTTCCGTAAGACCGGGACTACTTATCTCATGATGATGAACTAATTACCAACCGCACAACTTCCATGATTAGTTCAATTACTCTAAAAGAGCAACAATCGCATCTTTCTTCGTCACTGATTGCGCCTGGCCCCAGGGCGGCGACCGAAGCGGACCGTTGGTCCAGAACGCTTGCGTAAGCCTTACGATATATCTTAAGTTGTATCTAAACACGACGAGAGAAGACGCAAAAATGAGAGACCATCATTCCCATCGAGACCACAACGACAGCCGCGACGGCTTCGAAAAACGCCCTGGCCCCGGCCGTGAACGCGGCGGACGCGGTCCACGGGTGTTCGCCCCCGGTGACCTGAAATTGCTGTTGCTGGCACTGATCGCCGAACAGCCCTGCCACGGTTATGACCTGATCCGCCAGATCGAAAACATGTTCGACGGCGCCTACAGCCCCAGCCCCGGCGTGATCTACCCGACCCTGACCTTTCTCGAAGAAAGCGAAATGATCCTGGGCGATGCCGAGGGCGGCAAAAAGCGCTACACCATCACCGACGCCGGACGTCTGTCGTTGACCCAACAGGCGATTGCGCTGGACGGCGTGCGGATGCGCATCGAAGTCAGCAAGCGTTCGTTGCGCGGCCATGATCGCCCGGCCGAGATCCACGAGGCGGTGCACAACTTGCGTCACGCCCTGCAGATGCATCACGGCCGCTGGAGCCCGGAAGAAATCCTGCGGGTTCGCGACCTGCTCAATAACACCGCCAAAGCCATCGTCGATGGCCCTGCCGTTCAACCCGTTCAGGAGCAAGCCGAATGACTGACGTTGTGCACACCATTCACCGTGTCATGCATGAAATCAAACGCCGCCGCCTGCAAGTGCTGCGGGTGGTTGACCTGACGCCGCGGATGCGCCGGATCACCCTGGGCGGCCCGGAGCTGGCCGGTTTCGTCAGCCTCGGCACGGACGACCACGTCAAACTGCTGTTCCCGCAGAACGCGGCGGAACAAGCGGCGCTGGAAACCCTGGTGCTCGGCGCCGGTAAAGACAACGGCCCGATGCCGGCGATGCGCGACTACACGCCCCGTCGTTACGACCTCGACACTCTGGAACTGGACATTGACTTTGTGTTGCATGGCGACGGCCCTGCCGCGACCTGGGCCGAGCAGGCCAGACCCGGCCAGTTCCTGCACATCGGCGGGCCAAAGGGCTCTATGATCGTGCCGGACATGTTCGACAGTTACCTGCTGATCGGCGACGAAACCGCCCTGCCCGCTATCGCCCGCCGGCTCGAAGGTTTGGCGGCCAATCGGCGTGCGCTGGTGATCGTGGAAGTGGAGAACGGCGCCGAGCAGCAACGCCTGGAAAGCGCCGCGCAGGTCAACGTGATCTGGGTCTTGCGCGACGGTGGCAAAGACAACTTGCTGACCACCGTGAAGCAGTTGCAAGTGCCGAGCGGCAATCTGTATGCGTGGGTGGCGACCGAGACCAAGGTGTCACGGCAGATCCGCCGGGTGCTGCTCGATGAGCATGGTTTGAACGAGCAATTCGTCAAAGCCGTGGGTTACTGGCGGGCGGATGACAGCGACGAAGAGTGAAAGGCTTTTACGCCTGCCAGATTTTCTGTGGCCAGGGGACTTCTGTGGTGACGGGGCTTCTGTGGAGAGGGGCTACTGTGGAGAGGGGCTTTTGTGGCGAGGGGACTTGTCCCCGTTGGAGTGCGAAGCGCTCCCAAAATTTTCGACACTTGCCGAGATTCTGGGGCTGCTGCGCAACCCAACGGGGACAAGTCCCCTCGCCACAAAGTCCCCTCGCCACAATGGGTGTTCACTTTCGGCCCGGGCGCCACCGATCCAGCCCGATCAAGACAAGCGCAACGAGAACAAACCCAACCAACAACCCCGCCGCATTCAAAAACACCTGTGGATAACCCAACGTACCGACATCAATGAACGGATAGGGATAAACCGCCAATTCATGCCCGCGCAGCAATGAATAGGCGAAGTACACCAGCGGATAGATCACCCACAACCCGATATGCCCCAGGCGCAAGGTGCCTTTTGGCACGCACCACCACCAATACGTCAGAAAAAGCAGCGGCATGACGTCATGCATCAGCTCATCGGCCAGCAACTGCCAGCCTTCGGGATGCCACAAGTGGCGCAACAGCAGGCTGTACGCCAGACCGACGACCACGATGCTCACGGCAATGGCGCTGCTGACCCACGGCTGCAAAAACCAGCGTCGCGCCGCTGACTCGCGGGATGTCAGCTCGCACGTCAGCACGGTCGCCACCAGCGTATTGGTCAGCACGGTGAAATAGCTGAAGAAGCTCATCAGCCCACCCAGCAAACTGGCTTGCAGCGTCCAGCGCGAGTAGAGAATCAGGTACAGCTGAATGGCCAGCCCCGCCCAGCCCAGCACCGCGGCCACCGCCACAAAACGACGCCTCGCGGCAGAATCTGGCGTCGAGAGCGAGCCCATGTTCAGAGCGGACGCTTGGTGCGCATCAGCTTCACGTACAAGCGCTCGACCTTCTCCCGCGCCCACGGGGTTTTGCGCAGGAAGGTCAGGCTCGACTTGATGCTCGGGTCACTCTTGAAACAGCGGATATCGACACGCTCGGCCAGCCCCGACCATTCGTAATGTTCAACCAGGGCGTTGAGGATTTGCTCCAGTGTCACGCCATGCAGCGGGTTGTTGTTCTGTTCGGTCATGCCGGGCCTTCGAGCGATGTAGGGGATGGGAAGCCGCGCACCTTAGCCGAGGGCTTCGTTGGGGGGAAGCGATCTGTGTGTGGTCAGTTAAATGTAGGTGAAACGCAAAAGATCGCAGCCTCGTTTTACTCGACAGCTCCTACAAGGGGCACGCGTTTCAATGTAGGAGCTGTCGAGTGAAACGAGGCTGCGATCTTTCCCACGCACTGTTACCAAATCCGAAACGCTCCATGTCAGCAAAAGCGCTTTCTCTATTTGTAACAGGACATTATCCTTGCGCCCGTCAAGCTGAAACGCTTCATCTGCCCGCGACATAGTGCCGCTTTCCGTTCACCCCCCAGAAAAAGATCAAGAATTCCTTCTCTATGCCTGATTTCCCAACTCCGCGAGACAGCGCTGTCTGCACCGCTATTGCCAGCCGAAAAGCCCTGAACCTGATCGGTGGGTTCACCGCGTTGAGCCTGGCCACATGCACCCAGGCCGCTCCCGCCTTCGATAGCGAGTCCCCCTGGATGCTCGGCGACTGGAACGGCACGCGCACCGAACTTTCGGAAAAAGGCTACGACTTCAAAGTCGATTACACCGGCGAAATGGGCAGCAATCTGCACGGTGGCTACGACCACGATCGCACCGCGCGCTACAGCGACCAGTTTGGTTTCGGCACACATCTGGATTTGCAGAAAATCCTCGGCTGGGACGACGCTGAATTTCAGCTGACCATCACCGAGCGCAATGGCAACAACATCAGCAACGACCGGATCAACGACCCGCGCGTCGGCGGCTTCACTTCCGCTCAGGAAGTCTGGGGCCGCGGGCAAACCTGGCGCCTGACGCAGATGTGGTATCAGCAGAAATTCTTCGATCAGAAACTCGACATCAAGGTCGGCCGTTTCGGCGAGGGCGAGGACTTCAATAGCTTCCCGTGCGACTTCCAGAACCTGGCGTTTTGCGGCTCGCAGGTTGGCAACTGGGTCGGCGGCATCTGGTACAACTGGCCGGTCAGCCAGTGGGCGATGCGCGTGAAATATCACCTGACACCCGAGCTGTACGCGCAAGTCGGCGCGTATGAGCAAAACCCGTCGAACCTCGATCGCGGCAATGGCTTCAAGCTCAGCGGCAGCGGCACTCAAGGCGTGATCTTGCCGGTCGAACTGGTGTGGTCGCCCAAGCTCAACGGCCTGCCGGGCGAATACCGCGCCGGTTATTACTACAGCAACGCCAAGGCCACGGATGCCTACAAGGACAGCAATGGGCAGCCGGCAGCCCTGAGCGGCGAGGCTTACCGCAGCGCGTCGAGCAAGCACGGCGTGTGGCTGGGTGTGCAGCAGCAGATCACCAGCCGTGCCAGCGACAACTCCCGCGGCCTTAGCGTGTTCGCCAACGGCACGATGCACGACAAGAAGACCAACGCCATCGACAACTATGTCCAGGCCGGCGTCGTCTACAAAGGCCTGTTCGATGCTCGCGCCAAAGACGACATCGGCTTTGCCCTCGCCCGGGTGCACGTCAACCCGGCCTATCGCAAGAACGCCGAAGCGACCAACCAGGCCCGCGCCGTTTTCGACTACGACGACCCGTCCTTTCTGCCGCCGCAAGACACCGAATACAGCGCCGAACTCTATTACGGCGTGCACGTCACGAACTGGCTGACCGTGCGCCCGAACCTGCAATACATCCGCCACCCCGGTGGCGTGGACAGGGTCGATGACGCGCTGATTGGGGGGATAAAAATCCAGTCATCGTTCTAACCAACACCCCAGAACCCTGTAGGAGCGAGGCTTGCCCGCGAAGGCTGCGTGTCAGCCACCATCAATGTTGAACGTGATGGCCTCTTCGCGGGCAAGCCTCGCTCCTACAAGGTAATGCGGCGTCCAACCGTTTTTTATCTGAACCATGCCCGCCCAGGATCGTCATCTACAGTGAACTTGCGCGGGACAACTTGAAACGTCACGGAGAACCACACTATGAGCACTGATGGTGCTTTGAGTCGAAGCCGTCTATTGCCGACCCTGCTCGGCATTCTGCTTCTGCTAATGGGCCTGGCCATGCTGGCCGGCGGGATCAAGCTGAGCCTGCTCGGCGGCTCGCTGTATTACCTGCTGGCCGGTATCGGCCTGACGCTGACCGGCGTGCTGCTGATCCTGGCCCGCCGCGCTGCGCTGGGCCTTTACGCATTGGTGCTGTTCGCCAGTACCGTGTGGTCCTTGTGGGAAGTCGGCCTCGATTGGTGGCAACTGGTACCGCGTCTGGCGATGCTGTTTGCGCTGGGCATCGTCATGTTGCTGCCGTGGTTGCGCCGTCCGTTGCTGATCACCGGCCCTGCGCCGATGGGCACGGGCGCACTGAGCGTGGCGGTGGTGCTCGCGGGTGTTGCTGCACTGGCCAGCCAGTTCACCAACCCGGGTGAAATCAAAGGCGAACTGGACCGCGACAGCGTGCCCGGCATGACCAACACCGCCCCGGCGATGCCCGACGGTGACTGGAATTCCTACGGCCGCAGCGCCCATGGTGATCGTTACTCACCTCTGGCACAGATCACCCCGCAGAACGTGAGCAAGCTGGTTCCGGCCTGGACCTATCGCACCGGCGACCTGCCGGGGCCGAACGACCCGGGTGAAACCACCGCCGAAAACACCCCGCTGAAAGTCAACGGCATGCTCTACGTGTGCACGCCGCACAGCCAGGTAATCGCGCTGGACCCGGACACCGGCAAGGAAATCTGGCGTTTCGATCCGAAGCTCTCCACGCAAAACGCGGCGAACTTCAAGGGTTGGGCGCACATGACCTGCCGTGGCGTGACCTATCACGATGATGCCGCCTATGCGTCCGAACAAAGCCCGACCGGCACCGCCAGCCCTGCGCCGGTCAGCACGGTCTGCCCACGCCGCATCTTCCTGCCAACGGCCGACACCCGCCTGATCGCCCTCGACGCCGACACCGGCAAGATGTGCGAAGACTTCGGCGACAAAGGCCAGGTCGACCTGCGCGCCAACATCGGCGGCTTCAATGCCGGCGGTTACTACTCCACCTCACCTCCAGCCGTCACCAAAGACCTGGTGGTGATCGGTGGGCACGTCACCGACAACGTGTCCACCGACGAACCCAGCGGCGTGATCCGCGCCTTCGACGTGCACACCGGCAAACTGGTGTGGAACTGGGACAGCGGCAACCCGGACGACACCACGCCGATTGCTGAAGGTGAGGTCTACACCCGTAACTCGCCAAACATGTGGTCCATGTTCGCGGTCGACGAAAAACTCGGCATGCTTTACCTGCCGATGGGCAACCAGACCCCGGACCAGTTCGGTGGCGATCGCACGCCTGAATCGGAACTGCACGCCGCCGGCCTGACCGCTCTCGACATCGCGACCGGCCAGGTGCGCTGGCACATGCAGTTCACCCACCATGACCTGTGGGACATGGACGTCGGTGGCCAGCCAACCCTGATGGACCTGAAAACCGCTGACGGCGTGAAGCCAGCGGTACTCGCGTCCACCAAGCAAGGCAGCATCTACGTGCTGGACCGCAGCACCGGCAAGCCGATCGTGCCGATCAACGAAGTGCCGGTGCCACAAGGCGCTGTCGAAGGTGACCGCACCTCGCCGACCCAACCGAAATCCGACCTCAACCTGATGCCGCCGCCGCTGCAAGAGCGCGACATGTGGGGCGTCACCCCGTTCGACCAACTGATCTGCCGGATCGACTTCAAATCCATGCGCTACGACGGCCCGTTCACGCCGCCATCGCTGCAAGGTTCGATCGTGTATCCAGGCAACTTCGGCGTGTTCGACTGGGGCGGCATCTCGGTTGACCCGGTGCGTCAGATTGCTTTCATGAACCCGGACTACATGGCGTTCAAATCGAAAATGATCCCGGCCGCCGAAATCGCTGCCCAAGGCCCGCGTAAAAGCGAAACCGAAGGCGTGCAGCCGAACAAAGGCGCGCCATACGGCGTCGTCCTCGAACCCCTGCTCTCGCCTGTGGGCCTGCCATGCCAGGCACCGGCCTGGGGTTATGTGGCTGCGGTCGACCTGACCACCCAAAAAACCATCTGGAAACACAAAAACGGCACCGTGCGCGACAGCTCACCGGTTCCGATCCCGCTGAGCATGGGCGTGCCTAGCCTGGGCGGTACTTTCGTCACTGCTGGCGGCGTTGGCTTCCTGAGCGGTACCCTCGACCAGTACCTGCGCGCCTACGATGTGAAAAACGGCAAGCAGTTGTGGGAAGGTCGCCTGCCAGCAGGTGCACAAACCACACCGATGACCTACACCGGCAAGGACGGCAAGCAATACGTGCTCGTTGTCGCGGGCGGTCATGGTTCGCTGGGCACCAAGCAAGGTGACTATGTGATTGCGTACAAACTGTCCGAGTAAGGTTTAGCGGCGGTTAAAGGAAAGGCGACTCCTGTGAGGGGGTCGCCTTTTTTTTGGCCGCCATTTTCGCCACTCTGCAGATCCGATGTGGGAGCGGGCTTGCTCGCGAAAGCGGTGTTTCAAACAACTTCTATGTTGAATGTTAAACAGCCTTCGCGAGCAAGTCGAATCGTCGCACCGCCGCTCCCACATTTGTTCTCGGTTGGCCTGAAGAAACTGTGCGTAAGTCCTACAGCCGTTGCTGTTCTGGCGGAGGATTCCGACAAGTTCTATCGGTTGTTGTGTCAGAAGCCGGAGGGATAGGCTTTTGTGGTCGCTGCAAATTCAGCGGCCGGGTTTGGTCGCCCGGGTTTAGAATGGCGCACTTTTCGTGCTTGCTTCATGGCGAGCTGTGCGTGGGAGGGCTTCGGCCCTGCCGGGTTCCATTCCCTGGTCGACCAACCTGCGTATGGTTCGCCACCCTACTGCTTGGTCGCAGTCGTGGCGAACTTCCAGTCCCCGAATGGAGCTTCACCATGTTCAAACAAACCCCGAATCCCCCGCAAACCGACGACGTTTCCCCCTACGAATCCCTCGATTCCAAAAAACTCAACGAAGCCGCCGAGCGCGCGCTGGATCACTACCTCAACCCCGCCGCCCTCAAATCCCCCGCTACCCGCAAACCCAGCACGATGTTTTTGATTGCACCGGATATCAAAGACGAAGACCTGCTGGCCCACACCTGCGAGTCGTTGGCCCAGGCCAGTGTGATGGCGAGTGATTTCGCGGACTATCTGGAAGGCCCGCACCGGCACAAGGCAATGGCGATCCAGCAGATCATCATGCTGGCCGAACTGGCCGCAAACCGGATGCTCGATAACGTCGCCATCCCAAAACCTGAGCCACACAGCTAATACCTGTGGGAGCCGGGCTTGCCCGCGATGGCGGTGTGTCAATCGACATCAATGTTGAATGAACTATCACCGTCGCAAGCAAGCTCGCTCCCACAGGGTTCGGCGTACATCTGCAAGAAACTGGTCGGCTGTCAGGCCGCCTTCGCAGGCAAGCCAGCTCCCACAATTGGATTGAGTACATCTGCAAGATATTGGTCGGCTGTCAGGCCGCCATCGCTGGCAAGCCAGCTCCCACAGGGTTTGGTGTTCATCGGCAAGAAACTGGTCGGCTGTCAGGCCGCCTTCGCAGGCAAGCCAGCTCCCACAAGGTTTGGTGTTCATCGGCAAGAAACTGGTCGGCTGTCAGGCCGCCATCACGGGCAAGCCTCGCTCCTACAAGGATTCGGCGGACACCGTTCGCTCCTCACCACTCATCAGGCCGAGCGTTAGCTCGCCTGCAGCTCTTGATCTTGATCCACCCGCCCCTTCGGGAGGCTGAGTGGAGGTGTTCATCCGGGGAGTGGCGCGCAGCGCCGTTCGACGCAGTCGAACACGCTGCATGTAGGTCGTCGCGAAGCAGACCGGAGGGCAGTGTCCCCGGATGGATACCGGAGCGAAGGTACGCCGAGCCTTAGCGAGGGGCCGGACGCTTGGGGCGAGCGTTTTTTTGCTTACTTTTTTTAGGCGCTTGTAAAAAAAGTGAGTCGCCGTAAGGGCGAAACCGCCAGCCGCCGTTACCGCAGAAACGGATATGTACCCAACCCCCAAGAACATGGTCGGCCCAAAGGCCGCCAAGTCAAAAGCACCTGTCCAAACCCTGAACACACACCCAGAAATATCCCGCCCCATTGAAACCACCCCCCACCTGCCCCATCTAAGACCCATACCCCATTGCGCAGGTGCCCCATGAGCGACCAGCAAGAATTCCCCGAAGACCCGAGCGAATACGCCGACCCAGAGAACGCCGAACACCACTCCACCGGCAAAGGCCTCGCCCTGCCCGGCCAGAACCTGCCGGACAAGGTCTACATCATCCCGATCCACAACCGCCCGTTCTTCCCGGCCCAAGTGCTGCCGGTCATCGTCAACGAAGAACCGTGGGCTGAAACACTGGATCTGGTGAGCAAATCCGATCACCACTCCCTGGCCCTGTTCTACATGGACACGCCCCAGGAAGATCCGCGCCACTTCGACACCTCGGCCCTGCCGCTGTACGGCACGCTGGTCAAGGTGCACCACGCCAGTCGCGAAAACGGCAAACTGCAATTCGTCGCCCAAGGCCTGACCCGCGTGCGCATCCGCACCTGGCTCAAGCACCATCGCCCCCCGTACCTGGTGGAAGTCGAATACCCGCATCAGCCCACCGAGCCGACCGACGAGGTCAAGGCCTACGGCATGGCGCTGATCAACGCGATCAAGGAACTGCTGCCGCTCAACCCGCTGTACAGCGAAGAACTGAAAAACTACCTCAACCGCTTCAGCCCCAACGATCCGTCGCCGCTGACCGACTTCGCCGCCGCCCTGACCTCGGCCACCGGCAGCGAACTGCAAGAAGTGCTCGACTGCGTGCCCATGCTCAAGCGCATGGAAAAAGTCCTGCCGATGCTGCGCAAGGAAGTCGAAGTCGCGCGCCTGCAGAAAGAAATTTCCGCCGAAGTTAACCGCAAGATCGGGGAGCATCAGCGCGAGTTCTTCCTCAAGGAACAGCTCAAGGTTATCCAGCAAGAGCTGGGCCTGACCAAGGACGACCGCAGCGCCGACATCGAGCAGTTCGAGCAGCGCCTGGAAGGCAAAGTCCTGCCGGCCCAGGCGCAAAAACGCGTCGAAGAGGAAATGAACAAGCTGTCGATCCTCGAGACTGGCTCGCCGGAGTACGCGGTCACACGCAACTATCTCGACTGGGCGACGTCGGTACCGTGGGGCGTGTACGGCGAGGACAAGCTCGACCTCAAGCACGCCCGCAAGGTGCTGGACAAACACCACGCCGGCCTCGATGACATCAAGGACCGCATCCTCGAATTCCTCGCAGTCGGTGCCTATAAAGGCGAGATCAGCGGCTCCATCGTCTTGCTGGTCGGCCCGCCGGGCGTGGGCAAAACCAGTGTCGGTAAATCCATCGCCGAATCCCTCGGCCGGCCGTTCTACCGCTTCAGCCTCGGCGGCATGCGCGACGAAGCCGAGATCAAGGGCCACAGCCGCACCTACATCGGCGCGCAACCGTGCAAACTCGTCCATGCGTTGAAAGACGTCGAAGTGATGAACCCGGTGATCATGCTCGACGAGATCGACAAGATGGGCCAGAGCTACCAGGGCGACCCGGCCTCGGCGCTGCTGGAAACCCTCGACCCGGAACAGAACGTCGAATTCCTCGACCATTACCTGGACCTGCGTCTGGACCTGTCGAAAGTGCTGTTCGTCTGCACCGCCAACACCCTGGATTCGATCCCCGGCCCATTGCTGGACCGGATGGAAGTGATTCGCCTGTCGGGTTACATCACCGAAGAAAAAATCGCCATCGCCAAGCGTCACCTGTGGCCCAAGCAGCTGGAAAAGGCCGGCGTGTCCAAAGGCAGCCTGAGCATCAGCGACAGCGCGTTGAAAGCCTTGATCGACGGTTATGCCCGTGAAGCCGGGGTGCGTCAGTTGGAAAAACAACTGGGCAAACTGGTACGCAAAGCCGTGGTGAAGCTGATCGACGAACCGAAAGCCGTGATCAAAATTGCCCCGAAAGACCTCGAAGCCTCGCTTGGTCATCCTGTGTTCCGCAATGAACAAGTGCTGTCCGGCACCGGTGTCATCACGGGGCTGGCCTGGACCAGCATGGGCGGCGCAACTCTGCCGATCGAAGCCACGCGCATTCACACCTTGAACCGTGGCTTCAAACTCACCGGGCAACTGGGCGACGTGATGAAAGAGTCAGCGGAAATCGCCTACAGCTACGTTAGCTCCAACCTGAAGTCGTTTGGTGGTGATCCGAAATTCTTCGACGAAGCCTTCGTCCACCTGCACGTCCCGGAAGGCGCCACCCCGAAAGACGGTCCGAGCGCCGGCGTGACCATGGCCAGCGCCCTGCTCTCACTCGCCCGCAACCAGCCGCCAAAAAAAGGCGTGGCCATGACTGGCGAACTGACCCTGACCGGCCACGTACTGCCGATTGGCGGGGTGCGCGAGAAGGTGATCGCGGCGCGGCGGCAGAAGATTTTCGAGTTGATCCTGCCGGAGCCTAACCGTGGCAGCTTTGAAGAGTTGCCGGATTATCTGAAGGAAGGGATTACCGTGCACTTTGCCAAGCGGTTTGCGGATGTGGCGAAGATATTGTTTTAACAATCCGAATGCGCCGCTGCCTGACGGACTTGGCAGCGAGCGCTTTCAATTATAAGAAAAGAAAATCATTAAACAAATCAGACTTAAAAACTGTCAAACCTGACAGTTACCTCTGCATGATTTCCTCAGCACACTCCTTATTCGGCTCCTACAACTGAATAAGGTGATTTATGGCTAACACAAATGTAACCAACGGGGTTTTAGTTGACGGCCAACTAACCATTGAAACAAAAGACGTTTCAGACGCAACCCCCTTCCCAATGGGCCTCTTTACCTTTACTGCCTTTGAATATTCATTGGATAAATTCAGGCCTGGGTTTTTTGTCAGCTGCTATAAAGACAAAGGCCTTTCCAGCGAAAGAAAACTGATTATTAATTTCCCCACCGGCCAAGCGCCCGTTATCACTCAATACTCGGAAGCCTTCACCACAGAAACGAATCCGCGCCCTTATGATTTCGAATTCATAAACTGCACCAGCAACATCGTAACAAAGGAAATAGCACCGCATAAAAATAGGTACAACGTGATCGAATTCAACATTCTGGCCAAGAGACGTGATAATAATGAAACTCGTGAACTGGCTGGAAGCGGGTATATTTCTATCACTAATTTAGTAACCTCACTTTAGACTCATCGTCTACCTTCGCTCAATACTGTTGATGGGCAGGAGAACTGATGCCGACCAGGCAGTACTGCCGATTGGCGGCGGGCGTGAGGAGATGCACGCGGCTCGGCGACAGAAGCTGTTTGAATTGACCCTGCCGGATAATCTGAAGGAAGGGATTACCGTGCACTTTGCCAAGCGTTTTTCGGATGTGGCGAAGATTCTGTTCTGACAGTCCTGTAGCGTCTGTACCGACGCCATCGCGGGCAAGCCCGCTCCCACAGGGATCGAGTGTGGTCACACATTTTGTGTCCACTCCAAAAACTTGTGGGAGCGGGCTTGCCCGCGAAGGCGTCGGCACTCACAACGCCGACTCCCCCGTCGTTGTCACACTTTGTCTCATCTTCAGTTATGCTCGCCGTTCGTCGTGAACGCCGGAGCCACTGACCCCATGTCCCCCACTCGCCTGTTTGTCCCCCTCGCCCTCTCCTTGCTGGCCGCCTGCGCTACGCAACCGAAACAGAACGTGACCGTGGAAAAACAAGGCGAATGCCCGGTGCAAATGCGCAACGGACAAAGCCTGATCCTGACCCTGCCGAGCAACCCGACCACGGGTTATCGCTGGGCGATCCAGGATTCGGCCGGCGGCGTACTGCATGCACTCAGCCCCGAGGTGTACAGCAACCCGGAAGACGCCGGGATCGTCGGCAGCGCCGGGATTTCGACCTGGCGCTTCCAGGCGTTTGCCACCGGTACAGGCCGCTTACGCCTGACCTATTCACAGCCCTGGGCACCAGAAGTGCCGGCCGTGAAAACCTTCGACTGCGCGATCGCGGTCAACTGATCGTGGGCTGGCTGATTCTGGCGCTGATGGGCGCGGTGACCTTTCTGTATGGCCTGAGCGTGCATGCCGCGCTGCTGTGCCTGCTGGTCAAGCCGTTGCCGGTGTTGGCCTTGCTCGGTTGGTTGCACGATGCGCCGCCCAGTGAATACCGGCGCTGGATCAGCCTTGGATTGATTTTCTCCCTGCTCGGCGATGTGTTGCTGGCCTGGCCGGGGGATTTGTTTGTGTTTGGGCTTGGGGCTTTTTTGGTCGCCCACCTGGCGTATCTGAAGGCTTACCTGAGCGATTGCCGGCGGTTGGCGTTGTTGCCATTGGTGATTGCCTTAGGGGTTGGTGTGGTGCTGCTGGGGATTTTGATTTCCCACGGGCTGGGCCCATTGTTGATTCCGGTGATTGTTTACGGGTTGGCCATCAGCGCGATGCTCTGGCGGGCGCTGGCCCGGCTCGGGAGCGAAGTGCCGAAACGCTCTGCACTGTTGGCAGCGGCCGGTGCGGTGGCGTTTGTGTTTTCCGATAGCGTGATCGGCATCAGTCGCTTTGTTGCGCCGTTCGATGCGGCGCCTTACGTGATCATCCTCAGTTACTGGCTGGGACAATGGGGAATTGCGGCGTCGGCGTTCTCCCAAAAATAACGCTGCCCCTGTGGCGAGGGGGCTTGCCCCCGTTCGCCGGCGCAGCCTTCGCAAAACCGGCATTTACGATCTTACTGATACACCGCAATGGGACGGCTTCGCCGTCCAACGGGGGCAAGCCCCCTCGCCACAACAGCCCTTTCACCATTCAAATTGCGTGAGCCCGGCGGTTTATCAGACAACCCGCGCATCCCCCCGTCAATTTGGCTAAAATGCCGACCTTTTCCACCTAAGCCGCTGGAACCGCCGTGAGCAAAGAACCCGATCGCCTTTTCGCCCAGCCTTTGGCCCAGGTGCCTGACTTCGCCTTTAACGAGGACGTGGTGCGGGTGTTCCCGGACATGATCAAGCGCTCGGTGCCGGGTTATCCGACCATCGTTGAGAACCTCGGCGTGCTCGCCGCGCAATTCGCCCAGCCCAACAGCGTGCTCTACGACCTCGGCTCATCCCTCGGCGCGGTGACTCAAGCATTGCGCCGTCACGTGCGCACTGACGGTTGCCGCGTGATCGCTGTGGATAACTCTGCGGCGATGGTCGAGCGCTGCCGTGAGTACCTCAACGGTCAGGACTCGATGTTCCAGGAGTTGCTGCCCGTGGAAGTGATCGAAGGCGACATCCTCGCCCTCGACTTCCAGCCGGCCTCGGTGGTGGCGCTGAACTTCACCCTGCAATTCATCGCCCCGGACCAGCGCACCGCGTTGCTCTCGCGCATCCGCCAATCGCTGCTGCCCGGCGGCGCGTTGATCCTCTCGGAGAAGCTGCGCTTCAACGACCTTGAAGAACACGCGCTGCTCACTGATTTGCACGTCGCCTTCAAACGCGCCAACGGCTACAGCGAACTGGAAATCGCCCAGAAGCGTAGCGCCATTGAAAACGTCATGAAGCCCGACAGCCTCGAAGAACACCGCGAGCGCCTGCTGGCCGCCGGGTTCTCGAAAGTCGTGCCGTGGTTCCAGTGTCTTAACTTTGCCTCGTTGATTGCCTTGCCATGATTGATCTGTCCCCCCTCGCCCGCCGTCTGGCGGGCACCCCGCTGGCCGAATGGGCCAACACCCTGCAAGCGCAACTCGACAAGAAAATGGAAAAGGGTCACGGCGATCTGGAGCGCTGGCAAAGTGCGCTGGACGCCTTGCCGAAGATTCAGCCGAGTGAAGTCGACCTGCTCAATGGTTTGACGCTGGACACTGATTGCGAGGACGAAACCCGTGCGCAAATGCGTACTGCGTTGATGGGATTATCGCCATGGCGCAAGGGGCCGTTTGATCTGTTTGGTGTGCACGTCGACACGGAATGGCGTTCGGACTGGAAGTGGTCGCGAGTGGCTCCGCACCTGGACCTGAAGGGAAAACGCATCCTCGATGTCGGTTGCGGCAATGGTTACTACATGTGGCGCATGCTCGGCGCGGGCGCGGACAGCGTGATCGGTGTCGACCCGAACTGGCTGTTTTTCTGCCAGTTCCAGGCGGTGCAGCGTTACCTGTCAGAACCCAATGCCTGGCACCTGCCGTTCCCTTTCGAAGACCTGCCGCCAAACATGGAAGGCTTCGACACGGTGTTTTCCATGGGCGTGTTCTACCATCGTCGTTCGCCGATCGAACATTTGCTGGCGCTGAAGGATTGCCTGGTCAAGGGCGGTGAACTGGTGCTGGAGACGTTGGTGATCGAAGGTGATCAACAGCAGGTGCTGGTGCCGGAAGACCGTTACGCGCAGATGCGCAACGTGTGGTTCCTGCCGTCGGTGCCGGCGCTGGAATTGTGGCTGCGGCGCGCCGGGTTTACGGATGTTCGCTGTGTCGACGTGAGCGTGACCACGGTCGAGGAACAGCGCGGGACAGAGTGGATGAAGTATCAGTCGTTGAGTGATTTTCTGGATCCGAAGGATCACAGCAAGACGATTGAAGGACTGCCGGCGCCGATGCGTGCGGTCATCGTTGCTCGTAAATAGAACCCCAATCTCCCAGACACCAGATAACCCTGTGGGAGCAGGCTTGCCCGCGATTGCGGTGGTTCAGTCGACATCAATGTTTGATGTGCCGACGCCATTGCGGGCAAGCCCGCTCCCACAGGGGCCGGTGTTTATTCTGAAGGTTTGGCTCTTCGAGCCTTGAAGAACTCGCTGAGTACAGCCCCGCACTCTTCCGCCAACACCCCGCCCTCAAACAACACCCGGTGATTCAAAAATCCTTGGGTAAAAAACTGCCCCTGACTCTGCACAATCCCCGCTTTCGGCTCCAGAGCGCCATACACCACCCGCGCAATCCGTGAATGCACGATCAGCCCCGCGCACATGCTGCACGGCTCAAGGGTCACGTACAGCGTGCTGCCCGGCAGGCGATAGTTGCTGGCAGCCAACGCTGCGGCGCGGATCGCGACCATTTCGGCGTGTGCACTCGGGTCGTTGCCGCTGATCGGGCAGTTGAAGCCGCGACCGATGATCTCGCCGTCCTGCACCAACACCGCGCCCACGGGCACTTCACCCAGCGCCGCGCCTTGTGCGGCCAGGGTCAGGGCTTCGCGCATGAAGTCGCGATCGCGGCTGCGGTCGATGATCGCGGCGGGACGTATCTGACGCATCAGGCCACCTCGATAGCGGCCATCAGGCCGGTTTCCATGTGATCGATCACATGACAATGGAACATCCACACGCCGGGGTTATCCGCCACCAGCGCGACTCGCGCGCGCTCGTTCTTGCCCAACAGGTAAGTGTCGGTGAAGTACGGGATGACCTTGTGCCGGTTCGAGGCGATGACTTTGAAGCTCATGCCGTGCAGGTGAATCGGGTGCTGATATTGAGTCATGTTCTTCAATTCGAAAATGTAGCTTTTGCCCTTCTCGAGCTTGGCAATCGGGCGGTCGGCGCAGGTCTTGTCCGTGATGTCCCAGGCCTTGCCGTTAATCTGCCACAGGCTCGGCGGCTTGCCGTTGTCGACGTTGACCGACACCGAGCCCACCCATTCGAAATTGAAGTTGAGTTTCTCGGCATTGGCCAGGTCGGGTTCTGCCACCGGGTTGGCCGGCAGGGCGGCCGGCCATTCGGTGGGTGCATCGGTGTTCGCCACCGAGCGCAACGTGCCCAGGCGAACCGGGCCGTTGCGCAGGGACAGTTCTTCACCGGCGGGCGGCGCCTTGATCGCCAGGCAGATGCGCATGCCCGGGCCGAGCCAGTATTCCTTGCCCATTGGGCGCGGCTCCACGGGATTGCCGTCCAGCGCGTAGATCTGCGCTTCGACGCCGGGAATGTTGAGGCGATAGGTCAACGTGTTATCGAGGTTGAGCAGGCGCACGCGGGTGATTTGCCCGGCAGGCAAGTCGATCACCGCTTGCGAAACACCGTTGATGGTCGACAAGCGTCCCGCGGTGCCGCCACGGGCGGCTTCGCGAGGAATGCTGAAGGCCACGAAAGCACCCTCTTCGTCGACGTGCCAGCTCTTGAGGCTCAGGGTTTTCTCGTACTTGAAACCGGTCGGCTCGCGCTCTTCGACGATCAGCGGGCCGACAAGACCGCGGCCGAGTTCTTCGCTGCTGTTCACGTGCGGGTGATACCAGTAACTGCCGGCGTCCGGCACGCGGAATTTGTAGTCGAAGTATTCGCCCGGTAGCACTGGCAATTGCGAAACGTACGGAACACCGTCCATCTCCAGTGGCAGGCGAATGCCATGCCAGTGAATGGTGGTCGCCACCGGCAGATGATTGATGAAGCGCACCCGTAGCCATTCGCCCTGGCGAACCCGCAGTTCAGTGCCCGGCGCCGACGGGCCGAACGCCCAGGCTGGGGTCTTGTGCCCGGCAACCAGTTCGACATCCAGCGGTGCCGCGATCAGCTCATAGTCATGACCGGCGTCAGCGTCGGCCATCTTGCCCAGCCAGTACCGCGACGCGCCGCCCGCTCCGACACCTACGACAACAAGACCGGCCAGGCCACCGAGGATTTGGCGACGGGTAAAGGACATGAACTCAACTACCTCACGTATCAGCGACAGGCACGAGGCCTGTAAAAGGCGAATACGATACACCTGCGGATGAGAAACAGTAAGGGCGACCAAGGGCCGCACATCCCCCTCGCCACAGGACATCGGTTATGGCTGGAGGCCGGTGATCAGATGCACCACCCCGTCATCCAGCATCATGACGCCCGGCACACCCGCCACACTCAATGCCTGCCGATCCATTCGCGCCACATCCCGCAACTCCACCCGCATCCGGGTCAACGCCACAGGCTGCTGCGACTTGAGGTTATCCACGCCACCCAGCGCGGCCACTACATTCCCTGGCAACCCGGACACCGGTTGAGCAACCACCTTCGGCTGATCCACCACCAGATCCGGCGTCAACGCTTTCCAGAACGCCCGCTGTATTTTCTCGAACATGTTCAGTTCTCCAGTACCAGTGAAGTATCGACCGTCGCCTCGTGATACAGCCGCAACGCCTCGCGCACCTGCTCGGCACTTTCCAGGCCCAGCACTTGCTGGGCGATGGCCTGGCAGTCCACCAGGTCAACTTCGCGAACCGCCGCTTTGATGGCCGGGATCAACGGCACGCTCACTGACAGCTCATCCACCCCCAATCCCAGCAACAGCGGCACGGCCAGCGTCTCAGAGGCCATGGCGCCGCACACACCGACCCATTTGCCGTGGGCGTGCGCGGCCTTCACGGTGCCGGCAATCAAGCGCAGCACCGCCGGATGAAAGCTGTCGGCCTGACTGGCCAGCCGCGGATGATCGCGGTCCATGGCCAGGGTGTATTGCGTGAGGTCGTTGGTGCCGATGGAAAAGAAATCCACCTCGGGCGCAAACAGATCAGCCATCAGTGCCGCCGCCGGCACTTCGATCATGATGCCCAGCTTGGGCAGTTCCGTGAGGCCCAAAACCAGCGCCTCTTCTTCGAGCAGTTGTCGGGCCAGACGCAACTCCGACAGCTGCGCAACCATCGGCAGCATGATGTGCAGACGAGCAAGACCGGCACTGGCAAGAATGGCCTTGAACTGATCGCGCAACAGCTGCGGGCGCTCCAGGCACAAACGAATCCCGCGCATACCGAGGAAGGGATTGGTCTCGCTGTCCATCGGCACGTAGGCCAGGGGTTTGTCGCCGCCGACGTCCAGGGTGCGCACCACTAGATTGCGCGTCGGCCCGAGTGCCTTGGCGATGGCGCTGTAGGTGGACGTCTGCTCGTCATGGCTCGGCGCATGGTTGCGATCCAGATAGAGAAACTCCGAACGAAGCAAACCGACGCCCTCGCCTCCCAGTGCCATGGCTTGCTCGGCTTCTGCCAGCGAAGCGATGTTGGCCGTCACTTCAACATGGTGACCGTCGCGGGTGCAGGCGGCCAGCGTTGCGTGCGCCAACTCATGCTGCTGACGTTGTTGCTGAAGCTGGCGCCTGGCTTGCAGCTGTTCGATGGCCTGCAGATCCGGATCCAGCTGCAATTCGCCCTTGTCGGCATCGAGCAACACCTGGGTTCCGTTGACCAGCGCCAGCACTTGCACTGGCAGCCCGCAGATCGCCGGCAAACCGAACGACCGGGCGAGGATCGCGACATGGCTGGTGGCGCCGCCGCCGACCGTGGCGAAACCCAGTACCTTGCGGGTATCGAGCCCGGCAGTCTGCGACGGCGTCAGTTGTTCGGCGATCAGGATCGCCCCTTCAGGCAGCTCCATCGCCTGATCCCGTACACCGAGGAGCAGCTTGAGCACCCGCTGGCTCACGTCGGCCAGGTCCGCCGCCCGCTCCGCGAGCAAGGCATTGCCCAGACTTTTGAACAAGGTGGCGGCTGACTCGGTGGCCGCGCGCCATGCAAACCCGGCGCTTTTGCCTTCATCGATCAGCACGTGAGCCACTTCCAGCAAACCCGGGTCTTCGAGCAGCTCCTGATGCGCCTTGAAGATGTCTGCCTGCGCGTCGCCAATGGCGTTGTCACGCAACTGTTGCAGGGCCACCAGCGCCTCGGCCAGGGCGCGAAACAGATGGTCGCGTTCAATCTGCGGTGTGGTGCCGAGCTCATTCACCTCCAGGTTTTGCTCGGCGATCTGCACCACTTGGCCAAATGCCGCTCCGGGTGATGCACAAACCCCGCGCAGAACCGTCGACGATGAGGCCTCTGTCGCATTTGCCTCAACCTGCACCGAAACAACCACCGCTTCGCCGCATCCAGCCACCAGCAATTCGGTCAACGTCTTGATCGCCGCTTCTGCATCGGGGCCAGCCGCGCTGATTTGCATGACATCACCGTGCGCCGTCTGCAACGCCATGATCGCCACCAGGGATTTCGCGTTCGCAGTCTCCTGCTTTTTATGCAGGGAAATGCTCGCCGAAAAAGCTTTGGCCGCCTGGGCGAACACCGCGGCCGGACGGGCGTGCAAGCCGTTAAGGTTGGCCAGCGTCACCGGTTTGGAAAACAGTGCTTCGTCCGTTTCAGTTAGCGGCGTATCGGTTGTCTGCTCGCCAATGTTCAGGCTCAGGAGCGGCTGGCCACTGTCTACCAGACCCGTTTCCGGCGTCAGCCAGGTGAATGGTTCTCCACTGACCACCAGCATCAACGTCAGCAGGCTGCGGGCATTCAATGCAACAAAATCGGCATCGAACTCGATCAGCGCCTGTCCGACGTCGACCTGCTGACCCTCCTCCACCAGCCGCGTAAACCCCTTTCCGACCAGATTCACCGTGTCGAGGCCGATGTGCATCAACACCTGCACACCCTTTTCGTTGGTGATGCTGACGGCATGTCCACTTGCCTGCACATTGCTGACAACCCCGGCCAGCGGCGCGCACAACGTCGTTGAAGTCGGATCGATGCACAGGCCATCGCCGATTATCCGGCTGGAAAACACCGGATCGGGCACGAGGTCCAGTGGCATCAATACGCCTGACAGGGGGGCGTGCAGTTGCAATTGTTGGGGTGTGGCCATGACGTCACCTGCTGTTTTGTTCTTTGAAGTGCCGATGGAGCGCGAGGCTCCGACAGCATCGCTTATTTCCACCAATACTCGACCTGCAATCCGACATTCGCACCGTGCCGCGCCGTACCGAAAGCGCCGGTATCGGACAATGCCGAACCCGCCGCCAGTTCATTGGCCGCCCGCTTTGCCGCTTCGTTCCAGCTGGCATAGGTGTAATACAGACGCACCTCGGGCCGCGCCCAGAATTCCGGACCTTTGGGCGACCACGTCGGGGCGAAGGTGAACTTGCTCAGTTTGCGTGTGCCACCCGTGGTTTCGACCTGATCGTGCCCCAGTTCGGTCACCAGTTTGAACTGCTCGGTGATAGCGTAAGCCGGGCGAATCCCCAGGGAAATCCAGTTCTGATCGGCCCCGTCCGGGCGAATGTCTTTCTGGTAAACCGCCTCGACTTGCCCGCCAAACCGTGGCGTCACTTGCCAGTCGAAGAACTCCACCACCCGATAGCTTTTGTTGCTGTCGTCCAGCTTTACGTTACCGGTATAACCCAATCCAGTGCCTGGGCCTTCGCCGTACTGGAAAGCCAGTTTGTTCTTGCCGCCCAGAAAACCTTTTTGCACATGCTGTGCGGTGATTGCCCAGCCGCGGTGTGCATTGCGGCTGTCGGGTTTGTCGATGTAACTCAGCCCGAGTTCCAGTTCACCACCGGGGTTGGTGTGGAAACCGGCGACGTTGAAATCGTGACGGTTGATGTAGTCCTTCTGGTACAGGTTGTCCTTGCGCGAGAAGGCATAGCTGTATTTCAGATCGCCGATCAGCACGTCCTCGATACCACCGCCCGTGGCGCTCTGGTTCCAGTAGTAAAAGTCGGAGATGTGGATGTCGTTCCGTTTGTAATAACGCCGACCGGCCCACAACGAGCCGCCGTTGAGGCTAGGCATGTTCGACCACTGCGCGTACATCTGCGGCATGCGCACCGATCCATTATCGGCGTTGAACGTCAGGTCCTTGTCGTACTGGTTATACAGCGAAGCCATGCCGTCTACGCTCAGCACCGAACCATCGTCGAGGGTGTACAGGTCCTGGCGTAGTTCCAGTTCGGCGTACTGCTCGCATTCGTTGCCCAAGCGGTATTTGGTCTGCGCTCCGGGCAGTTGAAAACACTGCTGCTTACCACTGTTGACCGATGTTCCGACGCCGCTACGCAGGTAACCGCCGAACTCCAGGGCCGGCGCCGACAATGGCAACGCCAGGCATACGCTCGCGGCGGCAAGGCTGCGATTTATTGTTGTTTTCAAGAACCACCCCATTATTTTTATTGTGTCGTTCCACAAAATCAGCGCGCAAAACTCCCCGCGCAGCGTTCTGCGTGTTTTTAAAAAGTCGGTGTTTTTTTGGTCGGTCAGTCGGTCAGGTGCAAAACGAACGACTCATAGGGCCTTAAAGAAATCTGCCGGTTTCGCGGCGGACAGTCCGGGTAGTTGCTGATCACCAGGCGTTGAGCCGTCATTTCGCTGATCACGTCATCCGTCAGCTCGACTTCGCACTGCGCGCCATAGAAGTTATTCAGCACCAGCAAACGCTCGCCATGACCTTCACGCACATACGCCCAGATTTGCGGGTGCTCCGGCAACAATTGCCGATAGACGCCATCGGACATCAGCGCTTCGCTGCGGCGCAGGGCAATCAACTGACGGTAGTGATGCAGCACGGAGTCCGGGTCGTCGAGCTGGGTGGCGACGTTGATCTGCGTCGCGTTGGCCGGTACGCCAATCCAGGGCTCTGCGGCGCTGAACCCTGCATTCGGCTCGGCGTTCCAGTGCATCGGTGTACGGCCGTTGTCCCGGGATTTCTGCATGATCGCCGCCATGTTGTCGGTATCGCTTGCACCGGCTTCACGCTTGAGGCGGAAGATGTTCAGCGTTTCGACATCGCGGTATTGATCGATGTGATCAAACCCCGGATTGGTCATGCCCAGCTCTTCGCCCTGATACACAAACGGTGTGCCCTGAAGGAAGTGCAGCGCGGTGCCAAGCATCTTCGCCGACACCACGCGATGCTCGCCGTCATGGCCAAAACGCGAGACCACTCGCGGTTGGTCGTGGTTACACCAGAACAGCGCGTTCCAACCACCGCCAGCCTGCATTCCTGTCTGCCAGTCCGAGAGGATGCGCTTGAGTTCCAGAAAGTCGAAGTCGGCACGAATCCACTTCTGCAGGTTCGGGTAATCGACCTTCAGGTGATGGAAGTTGAAGGTCATCGACAGTTCTTTCGATTCAGGTTTCGAGTAGCGAATGCAGTGTTCCAGGCGGGTGGACGACATCTCGCCGACGTTGATCAGGTCGTGACCTTCGAAGACTTCGCGGTGCATTTGTTGCAAGTACTCATGCACGTTCGGGCCGTCGGTGTAGAAGCGTCGACCGTCGGTGTTGTCTTCAGGGAAGTCCGCCGGTTTGGAGATCAGGTTGATCACATCCAGACGGAAACCGCCGACACCTTTATCGCGCCAGAAACGCATCATTTTGAAGACTTCGGCGCGCACCTTCGGGTTGTCCCAATTCAGGTCGGCCTGGGTGTGATCGAACAGGTGCAGGAAGTACTGACCGGTCTGCGCCTCGTACTCCCAGGCCGAACCGCCGAACTTGGATTCCCAGTTGTTCGGCTGATCGCGCCAGATGTAAAAGTCGCGGTACGGGTTGTCGAGGCTGCTGCGGGCCTGCTGGAACCAGGCGTGTTCGATCGAAGTGTGGTTGACCACGATATCGAGCATCAGCTTGATCCCGCGCTTGCCCGCTTCGGCAATCAGCAACTCGCAATCGGCCATGGTCCCGTAGCTCGGGTCGATGGCGTAGTAATCGCTGATGTCGTAACCGTTGTCGCGCTGGGGCGAACGCAGGAACGGCGTGATCCACAGGCAATCGACACCCAGCCATTGCAGGTAATCGAGCTTGGCCACGACACCCAGCAAATCACCCGTGGGGTTGCCGGCGTGGCTGTGAAAACTCTTCGGGTAGATCTGGTAGATCACCGAACGTTGCCAGTCTTGCATGGCGCTATTCCTTCAATAAATAGATGCTTTACGCAACCCGATACCCCGGCCGCACAATCTTCATGCTCAACCCACAGGTCAGAACAAACGGCACAACCATGGCGATGACCATCCCGATCACGAACATCGGGATGAACTGCGGAATGATCGAGATGAAACCGGGCAAGCCACCGACACCGATGGCCGAGGCCTGGACCTTGTTCAGCGACAGGAAGATGCAACCCAGGGCCGAGCCGCACAGGGCCGCATAGAACGGAAACTTGTAGCGCAGGTTGACCCCGAACATCGCCGGCTCGGTGATGCCGAAATAAGCGGAAATCGCCGAGGTCGAGGCCATGCTTTTGTCTCGCACATTGCGGGTCATGTAGAACACCGCCAGTGCCGCGCTGCCCTGGGCGAGGTTGGACATGACGATCATCGGCCAGATGAACGTGCCGCCCTGGGTGGAAATCAGCTGCAAGTCGACCGCGAGGAACATGTGGTGCATGCCGGTGATCACCAGCGGCGCGTAGAGCAGCCCGAAAATCGCGCCGCCGACCATCGGCGCGAGGTCAAACAGCATGACCACGCCTTCGGTGATGAGAATCCCCAGGTGCCGGGTCACCGGGCCGATCAAGGCCAGCGCCAACACGCCGGTGACCACGATGGTGGTAATCGGCACCACCAGCAATTGCACCGCATTGGGGACCCGCGCCCGCAGCCATTTTTCGATGACGCTCATGACATAGGCCGCCAGCAGGATCGGCAGGATTTGTCCCTGATAACCCACCTTCTCGATCTGGAACAGCCCGAGAATGTCGAAGTACGGCAGGCTCTGCCCGTCCAGCCCGGCCACCGCTTTGCCGTAGTTCCAGGCGTTGAGCAGGTCCGGGTGAACCAGCATCAGGCCGAGCACGATGCCGAGGATTTCGCTGCCGCCGAACCGCTTGGCTGCCGACCAGCCCACCAACGCAGGGAGGAACACGAAAGATGTGTTGGCCATCAGGTTGATCAGGCTCCAGAGCCCGTCGAGTTTCGGGTAGGCGTCCAGCAGAGTCTGGCCTTCGATGAACATCCCCTTGGCGCCAATCAGGTTGTTGATGCCCATCAACAGCCCCGCAATGATCAACGCCGGCAGGATCGGCATGAACACGTCGGAAAACACCCGCACCAGACGCTGCATGGCGTTTATCTTGTCGGCGCTTTTTTGTTTAACGTCGGCGATGGTTGACGCGGCGAGGCCGGTTTGACGGCGCAGTTCGGCGTAAACCTTTTCAACCTCGCCGGGGCCGATGACCACCTGGAACAGGCCACCGGTGAAGAACGAGCCTTTTACCAGGTCAACCTGATTCAGCGTGGCGCTGTCGACCAGGCTCGGGTCCTTGAGGGCCAGGCGCAGGCGTGTGACGCAGTGCGCGGCCTGCTCGAGGTTGTCGCTGCCACCGAGGCTTTGCAGCAGCTCGCTGGCGATATTCGGATAGTCGTGGCTCATGCTTTTCTTCCGCTGTAGTTTTTTGTTTTTGGCAGCACGCCGAAGCGAAAAGTACTCGTCTGTACGAGTTAAAGCAACAACTCGTACAGACGAGTTTGATTTTGTTTATTCTGACCAGGGCAGTCAGCGACTTTTCCTACTTCCCGGAACGATGAAACCTAAAGCTGCATGGACAAACCCCTACCCTGCCCTTAAGGTTCGAAACCTTGAGTACCTCGCGGCACAGAGCCATCCCCATGAGTAAATACAACCAGATCTACAGCGATCTGCTTGCCAGCATCACGACCGAACGTCTGGAACGCGGCGCCCGGTTGCCTTCCGAAACCGAATTAATGGACAGCTATCAGGCCAGTCGCGGCACCGTGCGCAAGGCCATCGAGCAGTTGCAGGAGCGTGGTTTCGCCCAGAAAGTCCACGGCAAAGGCACCTTCGTGCTCTCCACCAACCCGATCGAATTCCAGTTGGGCGGTATCGTCAGCTTCCAGGAGACTTATCCGCGCCTGGGCAACGACGTCAGCACCGAAGTGGTCGAATTCACACAAGTCCCCCTCGAAGGCCCGCTGCTCGACCACATCAAGGCTGAAGAAGGCAGTCTGATCACGCGGATCAAGCGCGTGCGGCGGATCGACGGCAAACGCGTGATCCTCGACATCAACCATTTCGTCAGCGACGTGATTCCCGGCTTGTCCCGCGATATCGCCGAGCAGTCGATCTACGCCTTCATCGAACAGACCCTGCAACTGCAAATCGCCTACGCCCAGCGCACCATTGAAGCGGTCCCACGGAGCAAGGACGACCAACATCACCTGGACCTCGACGGCCAGAGCCATGTGATCGTGGTCAGCAACCAGACTTTCCTGCAGGACGGTCGCCAGTTCGAGTACACCGAATCACGGCATACCCTCGACAAGTTCTACTTTTCGGATGTGGCACGGCGCTGACCCTACACGGTCACGAAAGGCATGTGGGCATAACTATGTAGTGCACTTGCCTTGAGCAAAGGGGTCATCCTCACGGCCCATTTCTCAAGGAGCGAGAGCATGCCTGTTGATCAGAGTACCGAAGCGTTACCCAATGCTGCCGACAAGGAGCAGCTGAAAACGATTGCCCCCGTCGTTGTGACAGCCTGTCCGGGCTTGAAGGAAGAAGCCCACGCAGTCGCCAGCGAAATCCTGCAAAAACACGGCATCACCGGCATGGACCCGGATCAGGTCTGGTGGCATCGGTTCGACAACGTCTCGGCCAGCAGTACCAAGGCCTTTCTGAGTTGGGAGCACGCCCCCAAACCCTGTGAATCATTGACCCTGACGCAACTGGTCATCCAGGGATACCGCGTGACCGATCAAGACGACGCCCTCGAACTGAACAGTAACGGCGGGTTTTACACTGAGGATGCAAGCGCCAGCATTTTCAATGAAACCAATGAAGTGCGGATGTACCCCAGCAAGGTCCTCACGGACCTGTGGGAGATGAACCTCAGTGAACGCTATCTGAATAAACTCAACGCGTTCTGGGCTACTCATTTCGATGATTTCCGGACCCTGGCCAAATCCAACTACCTCAGCAAAGCCGTCGAGGCGCGGCAAAACGGCGAACTGGAAGAGGAGGATTTCCAGACCGTCATAAGGGCCGTCGTCGGTGGCGCGGCCTGGCCAATCACCCTGGCGACCCTGCAGTCCCAAACCACTTCGCCTGCGGATCTTCGTGTCTGCGCCCTGGATGTCGCAGGGCATGTCGCCACCGATATTCTGCGTATCGTTGAGCGCAACGGTCGGCAGATCACTTACGTTCCCGGCGCCGCACAGGCTTTCCACGTGCATCCGACATTGACGGACATGCACTGGTGGATCTTGCTGCAAATGAATGAAGAGCAGCCGCGCACCGAGTTCATGACCCATTTCCCGCTGTCGGCACGCAAGGAAGTCCACGACAACATCACTCCGCTGATGAACCAGTTGGTCGGCACCTGGGGAAAATACGACCACCACTTGATCAATCAGAAAGACATCACCCTCAGCGGCGATGCCTTCACCTGGCAGAGCCGGGCGGTCCAGAGCACGATGCTGGAAGAGGCCGACTTGACGCTGGTGACCCACGGACAAATGCGCAAACAACTTTGGCTGGGTTATCTGACTGCCGGGCTGCATGTTTTTGGCCCCTTGGCTGTGATGGGCTGGCCGATCGCGTTGCCGGTGATCGGGGCCAGCATCGCCGCGATGGGCTTGAACATCGACAAGGCGGTCAATGGCAAAACGGCGGCGCAACGCAAGGCAGGTGTCATCGGCGCGGTGCTCGATGGAATCAATGCCCTGTTCAATATTCCGATGCTCAAGGAAGTCAACGTATTGGAGGAAGTCGGGGCCGCAGCCGAGGCGGCTGAAGCGGCCGAGATGGCGGATTTGAACAAAACGCTAAATCCGGAAGAAACCGTCGACACACAAGACCCGCAGGCGCCTGAAGAACCAGAGGAGGGTCCCCTGCAATCGGGCGTGTTGCCCACCCTGTCAGATGAAACCGCAGAAGTTCTTGAAGTGCCAGAGCACTGGCAATGCAATGAAATCCTCGAAAACTACCCTATGGCCACGAGCGGAAAATTCCAGGGTACCTACTCGCTGAACTCAAACCCTTCCACCGCCATCATGATGAACGATCAGGCTTACTACGTTCGCTACGAAGCCGACATCAATGGTGGCGGTACGTGGGCCATCATCGACCCGGGTAACCCGCATGCCTCTACGGGGTCAATTCCCGTGCGCCTGAATGGCGAGGGTGAATGGGAGCTGGCGCCGAAAGCCGGATTGAAGGGCGGCGGCAAAAACCTCAGCAAGCCTGTTCCCGGCCCCTCGAAGCCGACGACTCATGTCCGGCCAAAGTCTGATTTTTTCAGGCACTTGACGAGATACGACGCCCCCAATGGACGTTCGCTGAACTTCCTGGCCCTGGGAAAGCCCGAAACCCATTTAAAAGTCGTCGCCACGCCTGACGGGAGCATCAGAGGGATCTCCCCCTATGAGGAGTATGTCGCCGGGCGTCGAGCGGTCCTGGTCAGGGATGCAACCGGCTTCCAGATCCCGAAGGACTTTTTTGCCTCGTTGCCGGCCCGCCCGGTTCAGCCCGTCATCACGCCCTCCACGACCGTTACGGAACTCATCGAGAAAATATTTAACGCAGCGCCCGGCCTTGTAGTCGGTGAAAGTCAGGACCGCATTGCCAGCATGCGATTCCTGATCGAAAACATGCCGACGCTGGCGAAACAAGGCGTCAAGACGATCTACATGCATCGCCTGCTCAACGACTTCAATCAAGTCGACCTGAACGACTTCGCCAAAACCGGGGACATGCATGGCATGCTGGAAAAGTATCTGCAAAAGCTGCCAGGCGATCCTGCCGGACAGTTCACCCCTCTGGAGGTCGTCAAGACCGCCCAACAGAACGGCATTCGAATCCAGGCCACCGATTGCCTGGCCAGTTATCGCTACACAGACTCGAACTTCCGCGCCATCTCACGGCAATCCGTCAGGACCTACTTCACCCATACCATCATGCAGGCCACTCAAGCCCGCAACGGCGGCGGTAAATGGGTGGTGCTCACCGACCAGGAGAGTACCAACACGTTCAGGGGAATGGCCGGCATCAGCGAAACAGAGGGAGGTATCGGTCTACGAATCGAAGAAGTGAGCCCTGACCAGAATCTACATCTGGACATCGACCATGGCATCGACGTAGGCCGTGACATTACAGGGGCTCCCCCCCAAATGCGCGGCGATTTCGACACCCTGTATGCCGACATCAGCTTGCAGATGCCGACTCAGGTCATTCAAAGATCGCCCGAGCAAATCAATGAACTGCTGTTCCGCCAAGGCATGTTCACCATTGAAAGGTCGGAGGACACGTTGACGCTGATTCATCGCAGCCGGACCAACCAGATTGTGCGAACGATGATTGAGCGAACGGCGGATGGCGGCTTTCTGATCAACCGCCCTGCCTGGACCGCCGTGCATCAGGTCACCTACGCGAATCTGATCAGCCTTGTTCATGCACTCAACCGCATGGGCCTGACGATTGAAGGGCGCCTGCCCGCTGTAGCGGCCTGATAGCAAAAAGGCCCCGTGAACTTACGCTCACGGGGCCTTTCAGGTGTTACGGACGATCAATTGAAACCGGGATCACTCCCACTCGATCGTCGCTGGTGGCTTGCTCGACACGTCGTAGGTGACGCGGGAGATGCCTTCGATTTCGTTGATGATCCGGCCGCTGACGGTTTCCAGCAGTTCGTAAGGCAGGTGTGCCCAACGCGCGGTCATGAAGTCAATGGTTTCCACCGCACGCAGGGCCACGACCCAGGCGTAACGACGGCCATCACCGACCACGCCAACCGATTTCACCGGCTGGAACACCACGAACGCCTGGCTGACCTTGTGGTACCAGTCGGCTTTACGCAGTTCTTCGATGAAGATGTGGTCGGCGCGACGCAGCAGGTCGGCGTATTCCTTCTTCACTTCACCGAGGATGCGCACGCCCAGGCCCGGGCCCGGGAATGGGTGACGGTAGACCATGTCATACGGCAGGCCGAGTTCCAGGCCCAGACGACGGACTTCGTCCTTGAACAGCTCGCGCAGGGGTTCAACCAGCTTGAGGTTCATTTCTTCCGGCAAGCCACCCACGTTGTGGTGCGACTTGATCACGTGAGCCTTGCCGCTTTTGGCGCCAGCCGACTCGATCACGTCCGGGTAGATGGTGCCCTGGGCGAGGTACTTGATGTTGTCCAGTTTGTTGGACTGGGCATCGAAGACGTCGATGAAGGTACGGCCGATGATCTTGCGCTTCTTCTCTGGATCGCTTTCGCCAGCCAGGTTGTCGAGGAACTGGTCTTCAGCGTTGGCGCGGATCACCTTGACGCCCATGTTCTCGGCGAACATGGCCATCACTTGCTCGCCTTCGTGCAGACGCAGCAGGCCGTTGTCGACGAAGACGCAGGTCAGCTGGTCGCCGATGGCTTTGTGCAGCAGCGCGGCAACCACCGAGGAGTCAACGCCGCCGGACAGGCCGAGCAAGACGTTGTCGGTGCCGACCTGGGCGCGAACCTGGGCAATGGCGTCCTCAGCAATCTTCGACGGCGTCCACAGCGCTTCACAGCCGCAGATGTCGAGGATGAAGCGCGACAGGATGCGACCGCCCTGCTTGGTGTGGGTCACTTCCGGGTGGAATTGCACGCCGTAGTAGCCACGCGCATCGTCGAACATGCCGGCAATCGGGCAGCTTGGGGTGCTGGCCAGGATGTGGAATTCCTGGGGCATCTTGGTGACCTTGTCACCGTGGCTCATCCACACGTCGAGACCGAACAGGCCGTCAGCGTCGATGTGGTCTTCGATGCCGTCGAGCAGGCGACTCTTGCCGACCACGTCGACACGAGCGTAACCGAACTCACGCAGTTCGGAACCTTCAACCTTGCCACCCAGCTGTTCAGCCATGGTCTGCATGCCGTAGCAGATACCGAAGACCGGAACGCCCAGGTCAAACACCGCCTGCGGGCAGCGAGGGCTGTTGGCTTCGTGCACGGACTCGGGGCCGCCGGCGAGAATGACGCCTTTTGGAGCGAATTCGCGAATCGCGTCTTCATCCATATCGAACGGATGCAGTTCGCAGTACACGCCGATTTCACGCACGCGGCGGGCAATCAGTTGGGTGTACTGGGAACCGAAATCGAGGATCAGGATGCGGTGAGCGTGAATGTCGAGGGCCATGATTCAGTCTCGTCTAGTAATTCAGAAACAGTCGTGATTCAGAAACAACTCGGGGCTGAATAAAACAGCCCCGGTTACTTAACTTTTTGCTGGAAGCCTCAACCTACGCGGTAGTTTGGCGCTTCTTTGGTGATCTGTACGTCGTGGACGTGGGACTCGGCCATGCCGGCGCCGGTGATCCGCACGAACTCAGGCTTGGTGCGCATTTCTTCGATGTCGGCACTGCCGGTGTAGCCCATCGAGGAACGCAGGCCGCCCATCAGTTGATGGATGATGGCGCTCAGGCTGCCCTTGTACGGAACACGCCCTTCGATGCCTTCCGGAACCAGTTTCTCGGCGCCTGCCGAGGAGTCCTGGAAGTAACGGTCGGAGGAACCTTGAGCCTGGGACATGGCGCCCAGCGAACCCATGCCGCGGTAAGCCTTGTACGAACGACCCTGGAACAGTTCGATCTCGCCCGGCGCTTCTTCGGTACCGGCGAACATCGAGCCCATCATCACGCAGGAAGCACCGGCTACGATGGCCTTGGACAGGTCACCGGAGAAACGGATGCCGCCGTCGGCGATCAACGGAACGCCAGTGCCTTCAAGGGCAGCGGCGACGTTGGCGATGGCACTGATTTGCGGGACGCCGACACCGGCGACGATACGGGTGGTGCAGATCGAGCCCGGGCCGATACCGACCTTGACTGCGTCAGCGCCGGCTTCGGCCAGGGCCTTGGCGGCAGCGCCGGTGGCGATGTTGCCGCCGATGACCTGCACTTCAGGGAAATTCTGTTTGACCCAGCGAACGCGGTCGATCACGCCTTTGGAGTGACCGTGTGCGGTGTCGACCACCACCACGTCAACGCCGGCATTGACCAGGGCGGCTACGCGGTCACCGGTGTCTTTACCGGTACCGACGGCAGCGCCAACACGTAGACGACCTTGATCATCCTTGCTGGCCAGTGGGTAAGCCTTGGCTTTTTCGATGTCGTTGACGGTCATCATGCCTTTGAGGGCAAATTTGTCGTCGACGATCAGCACGCGTTCGATACGGTGTTTGTGCAACAGCTCGCGAACGTCGTTCTTGTCGGCGCCTTCCTTGACCGTGACCAGACGCTCTTTCGGCGTCATCACTTCGCGGACAGTGGCTTCCAGACGATTTTCGAAACGCACGTCACGGGAAGTGACGATGCCGACCAGGTCGCCATTGTGCAAAACCGGAACGCCGGAGATGTTGTGCTGGCGGGTCAGTTCGAACAGCTCACGAACCGTGGCGTCGGCCTCGATAGTGATCGGGTCCTTGACCACACCGGCCTCGTAACGCTTGACCTTGCGAACTTCGGCAGCTTGCTGCTCGATGGTCATGTTCTTGTGGATGATGCCGATGCCACCTTCCTGAGCCATGGCGATTGCCAGACGGGCTTCAGTGACGGTGTCCATGGCGGCAGAAACCAGAGGAATATTCAGCTCGATGCCACGGGTTAGGCGGGTCTTGAGACTGACTTCGTTAGGAAGCACCTCGGAATAACCAGGCACTAGGAGAATGTCGTCGAATGTCAGAGCTTCTTGGCTGATACGCAGCATCGCGGGGGCTCCCGAGCGGGAAAATGGAAGCGCGCCATTATAGTCAGACACCCCCTCGGGTTCAATGTAAAACTCTGTCTATTATTAGCATTACTGATATACGGGGATTGTCGCTTCCTACAACTCGACTTTCACCCAACTGACGGGCTGATCCAGCCAATCGGCAAACTCATCGATAAAGCTCTGCTTGAACCCGGCCTCGGCCCAGTTGTTGAAGATGAACCCCAGGTTGGAAAAACCGCATTCCTGCAGAAAAAGAAAGCCGTTGATATCGTCTTCATGCCCGCATTCCGGGCAGGTGAAGTTATCGGTGCGCCCCGGCATCCAGTCTTCCAGGCTTTCGAACAGCGCTTCACCGACTTCCTTGCGGCACTCGGCACAACCCGCTTCTTCCAGGAAACCCTTGGCCGGCGTGTAGATGCAGCGTTTGGTGATGATCTCCAGGCCATTGATCGATTCGCCGAACGGCAGGGCTTCAGGGTGAAGCACTACAGCGCGGGCACCGTCGCCGATGGCGTGAGCCATGCGATTTCCCGTGCGGCCACAGGTGGTCAGTTCTTCTTTGACGATGTTTTTGCGCACCAACCAGCGCACGACCGCCCGGGCCCGGGGTTCATGCACCGGCAGCGTGGAGATTTTCGGGACGATGATGCTTTGCGAATTCATGGATGCAGCCTACTGCGTTAAATAGAAAGTTCTGCGGTGTGCCACCCGCGATAGCATCAGGGCGGCCGGCAGCTTAATACCTGACAAAATCCGGTCAAGTACTCAAATAACGCCCGATCAAGGCAATCCCACTGGCCAGCACCAACCAGGTCACCAGCCGCACGAACGCCTCGCGGGATAACCTCATGGTCAACCGCCGACCGATCCACAACCCCAAGGCCATGGCCGGTAACAAGCACAGCGCCAATACCAACAAGGGTAGCTCGGCATAGACACCGGCGACGGCAAACAGGCTCAAGCGCACCACGGTGCTGCAACTGATCAGCGCACTCTGGGTCGCCCGTGCCGCCTCTTTCGGCAACCGACTGTTCAGATAGATCGCATATAAAAAGCCGCCACTGCCAAACAGCGCCCCGAACATCCCGCCCACGGTGCCCATCGGTACGGCCCAACCGGAGGACAATTGCGTCGGCCGGGTTTTCACCCACAAGCTGTAAATCGCATAGGCGCTGATAAACAGCCCCATCAACAGCAACAACACATCGGATTTGAGGTTCAGCAAAAAGATCACCCCCAGTGTGCAGCCCACGGCCATGCAGGGCAGCAGCCGCAGCAACTCGGGTTTCGCCACATCCCGGCGCGACGGCAGCAGATTGCCGAAGGCTGCGACGAAATCCAGCAGCACCAGCAACGGCACAATCTTCGACAGCGGCATGAACAGAATCAGAATCGGCCCCGCCACCAGCGCGGTGCCAAACCCGGCGATGCCAAACACGATATAGGCCAGGGCGATGCCCAATCCGATCACCAGCCAATCCGTGGCGCCGAATGGCCATTGGTTCAACAACTCAAGCACATTCATCTGCACGGCTTCCTTGACTACCCGTGATGACTTTAGCCAGCGCCGAGTCTTGCGACTAATATCTTCAAAGCCACCCACCCATCTCAAAAAGGCATGCCTGGTGCTTTCAACCCGCCAATTGCGTTACTTCGTGGAAATCGCCGACTGCGGAAGTTTCAGCGCCGCGGCCGAACGACTGTTCATTGCTCAGTCGGCCTTGAGCCGGCAAATCAAGGACATGGAAACCCGGCTGCAAACGCCGTTGTTCGAACGCACCGCACGCCAGCCCCGACTGACGGCGGCCGGTGAAGCCTTTCTACCCCGGGCCAGAAACCTGCTGAACGAGCTGACCAAGGCCAGCGAGATGGCCACCCAGGTCGGCAATGGAGAACTCGGCACCTTGCGCCTCAGCCATTCCAGCACCGTGCCCATGAGTGGTCGTTTGCTGCGAAGCATCAGCGACTATCTGGATCAGCATGTCGGCGTGTCCATGGACATCGTCAAGCTGTCTTCCGAAGCGCAGCTCGAGGCGTTGGCCGACAATCGGCTGGATGTCGGACTGCTGCGCCTGCCGGTGTTGCGCCAACGTGAAGGCGTGCAGATTGTTCCGTTGTATCGCGAACGATTGCTGCTGGCCGTTCCTCCCCATCACAGCTTGGCTGTGGATAAGTCCGCTCAGGGCATCGATCTGGCGCAACTCAAGGATGAAGCGTTTATTTCCATTCCTCATCCGCAGCGTGGCGGGTTGAGCTACCTGTCCGCCGAGCTGTGCATGCGCCAGGGATTTTTCCCGAAAGCGGCGCGGGTGGTGTCGCGCAAAACCACACAACTGCAACTGATTCAGGCCGGGTTCGGCATTGCTCTGCTGCCGGAATCGATGCAGGACATTGCGCCGCCCGACATCCACTTCCTGCCCTTGGCCGATCCGGATTGCCATAGCACCGTCGCCCTCGCCTGCAAGCAAAATCCCACCGCATTGGTGCAACACTTCATCAAAACCTGCACCGATCACTTTGGGAGCGGGCTTGCTCGCGATTGCGGTGTGTCAGTCGACTGAACTATTGAATGTTAAAGCGCTATCGCGAGCAGGCTCACTCCTACAAGGGATTTTCGCTGGGTCATGGAGATTGATCATCGAATGCCTTTAAACTGCGCCCCATGATTAAAGATCCCTTTGCAAGACTCGGCCTGGACCGTGAAGTCCTGACTGTCAGCCAGCTCAACGGCCGCGCGCGGGTGTTGCTCGAAGACGTGTTCAGCAACATCTGGGTCGAAGGCGAAATCTCCAACCTCGCCCGGCCGGCGTCTGGTCATGTGTATTTCACCCTCAAGGACAGCGGCGCCCAGGTGCGTTGCGCGCTGTTTCGGCAGAACGCGGCACGGGTTCGCCAGGCGCTGAAGGACGGCCTGGCGGTCAAGGTGCGCGGCAAGGTTTCGCTGTTCGAGGGGCGTGGCGACTATCAGTTGATCCTCGACACCGTGGAGCCGGCCGGTGACGGTGCGCTGCGCCTGGCTTTCGATGCACTGAAGGAAAAACTCAGCGCCGAGGGCCTGTTCAGCGCCGAGCGCAAAGTGCCGTTGCCGGCGCATCCGCAACGCATCGGCATTATCAGTTCGCCGACGGGTGCGGTCATTCGCGACATCATCAGCGTCTTTCGCCGCCGCGCGCCGCAGGTCCAGCTGACGCTGATCCCGACCGCCGTGCAAGGCCGTGAAGCGACCGCGCAGATCGTCCGCGCGCTGAAACTGGCGGACGCTCGCGGTTTCGATGCGCTGATCCTCGCCCGTGGCGGCGGCTCGCTGGAAGACCTCTGGTGCTTCAACGAAGAAGCGGTGGCCCGCGCCGTGGATGCCTGCGTGACACCGATTGTCAGCGCCGTCGGCCATGAAACCGACGTCTCGATCAGCGACTTCGTGGCCGACGTTCGCGCCCCGACGCCTTCCGCTGCCGCCGAACTGCTTGCACCGGATTCCAGCGACCTGGTGCGCCGGGTCGAAAGCCTGCACCGGCGCCTGGTGATGCGCATCCGCGACCGCTTGATGCGCGACCGGCTGCGCCTGGAAGGCATGTCCCGCCGTCTGCGTCATCCCGGCGAACGCCTGCGACAGCAAGCACAACGCCTGGATGACCTGGACATGCGGATGCGCCGCGCCTTCGAGCGCAGTCTCAACGCTCGCCGCGAACGCTTGATTCGTCTGGAAACCCGCCTCGCCGGGCAACACCCGGGACGGCAACTGGCAATGCTTCGTCAGCGCCTCGACAGCTTCGCCGAGCGCCTGCCGCGAGCCATGCGCGAAGGGCTCAAGTCCCGTCGCCTGCAACTGCAAAGTCAGGTGCAGACACTGCAAGTGGTCAGCCCGCTCGCGACCCTCGCACGTGGCTACAGCATTCTGCTGGATGAGCGCGGCAATGCGATCCGCAGCGCCGGGCAAACCCACACCGGTCAGCGCCTGAAAGCCAAACTGGGCGACGGCGAACTGCAGGTCCGGGTTGAAGACAATCACCTGACGCCTGTCACCCTTTCTTTACTGGATTGATCCATGCCGCGTTTTTTAGCTCCGCTGCTGTTGCTGTGCCTGACCTTCAACGCCCACGCCGACAGTTACATCACCCGCCTGTTGAACAAACCGGTGCCGGGGGGCGTGGCCGTGGTGGATCTGGGCGCTTCTGCCCAGGCGCCAAAAGCCAGCTATCAGGGCAAGCCGGTGCTGGTGGTCAAGGAACAGAACAATTGGCTGGCGATTGTCGGCGTGCCGTTGACGGTTAAACCGGGCACGCAGCAGGTCAGCAGCGGCGGTCGTAATCTGAGCTTCACAGTCGGCAGCAAGAAATACCCGGAACAGCGCATCACCTTGAAAAACACCCAACAGGTCAATCCAGACCCGGACAATCTCAAGCGCATCGAGCGCGAACTGGCCGAGCAAATCGCCGCCTACCGCACGTTCAGTCCGAACACCCCGAGCAACCTGCTGCTGGACAAACCGGTCAACGGACCGCTGTCGAGCAAGTTCGGCGTGCGCCGTTTCTTCAACGGTGAAGAACGTAATCCCCACTCTGGCCTGGATTTCGCCGTGGGCGCCGGCACACCGATCAAGACCCCGGCCGCCGGCAAGGTGATTCTGATCGGTAACTACTTTTTCAACGGTAATACGGTGTTTGTCGACCATGGGCAGGGGTTTATCAGCATGTTCTGCCATATGTCGAAGATTGACGTGAAGGTGGGGCAGCAGCTGGCGCGTGGCGGTGTGGTCGGGAAAGTCGGCGCCACCGGGCGGGCAACCGGGCCGCACATGCACTGGAATGTCAGCCTGAATGATGCGCGGGTGGATCCGGCGATTTTTATTGGCGCGTTTCAGCCCTGAATCTTCTTTGAGGCGACTGGCCTCTTCGCGGGCAAGCCTCGCTCCTACAGGGTTTTGTGGTTACCGAAAACCTGTAGGAGCGAGGCTTGCCCGCGAAGGCGATATCATAGACACAACCAATCCCGCCCAATTGCGCATCCCTCAAACCTCGCGCAAATATCCACAAGATCACTCTCTTTCACCGCAATAAAATCTCGATAAATCGCCCCATTCGAGTATTCCTCTCAATTTTTTTCGACTGCTTGCCATCCTCCACCCCCGAGGTTAGGGTTGAAGGCATGAAAACCTCTCACACCCTCATTCAGCTTCGCCAGCACCGCAGCCTGTGCCTCGTCAGCGCACGACTGCCAGGCTGAATTGCGGTGCCTCGTCTTACGCTTTATCCCCAGAACATTGATCCACCGGCAGGCCGCCTTTTTTCGGCCCACACAATAAGGATTTCCCGATGAGCATGCTCAAAGACCCGTCTTCGAAATACCGCGCGTTCCCGACCATCGATATCCCGGACCGCACTTGGCCATCGAAGACCATCACCGCAGCGCCGATCTGGTGCAGTTCCGACCTTCGTGACGGCAACCAGTCGCTGATCGAACCAATGGACGCGGTGAAGAAGCTGCGTTTCTGGAAAACCCTGGTGCAGGTCGGTGTGAAAGAGATCGAAGCGTCGTTCCCGGCCGCTTCGCAAACCGACTTCGACTTCGTGCGCACCCTGATCGAAGGCAACCACATCCCGGACGACACCACCATTCAGGTGCTGACCCAGGGCCGTGAAGATTTGATCGAGCGCACCTTCGAATCCCTGCGCGGGGCGAAGAAAGCCATCGTTCACCTGTACAACGCCACCTCCCCTTCCTTCCGTCGCATTGTCTTCAACCAGGACAAGGAAGGGGTCAAGGCCATCGCCGTGAACGCGGCCAAGCTGTTCGTCAAGTATGCCGCCCAGCAGCCAAACACCGAGTGGACCTTCGAATACTCTCCAGAAACCTTCAGCGCCACTGAGCTCGAGTTCGCCAAAGAAGTCTGCGACGCGGTCATCGAAGTCTGGAACCCGACGCCTGAGCACAAGGTGATCCTTAACCTGCCGGCCACCGTCGAATGCGCGACCCCGAACATCTATGCCGACCAGATCGAATGGTTCGGCCGTCACATCAACCGTCGTGACAGCGTGATCATCAGCCTGCACACCCACAACGACCGTGGCACGGGCGTTGCGGCCACTGAGCTGGGCCTGATGGCCGGTGCCGACCGTGTCGAAGGCTGCCTGTTCGGCAACGGCGAGCGTACCGGCAACGTCGACCTCGTGACCGTGGCACTGAACCTCTACACCCAGGGCATTCACCCTGAGCTGGACTTCTCCGACATCGACGGCGTGCGCAAAGTCGTCGAAGAGTGCAACCAGATCCAGGTGCACCCGCGTCACCCCTACGTCGGCGACCTGGTTCACACCGCGTTCTCCGGCTCCCATCAGGACGCCATCCGCAAGGGCTTCGCCCAGCAGAAGCCAGACGAACTGTGGGAAGTGCCGTACTTGCCGATCGACCCGGCCGACATTGGCCGCAGCTACGAGGCGGTGATTCGCGTCAACAGCCAGTCGGGCAAGGGCGGTATCGCCTACCTGCTGGAACAGGAATACGGCATCAGCTTGCCGCGTCGCATGCAGATCGAGTTCAGTCAGGTTGTACAGCGTGAAACCGATCGCCTCGGTCTGGAGATGACCGCCCAACAGATCCACGCCTTGCTGCACAGCGAGTATTTGCAGGCCAACACCCCGTATGCGCTGGTCAGCCATCGCTTGCAGGAAGAGAACGGTCACAGCGCCGTGGAAGTGGAAGTCTCGGGTAAAGGCCAGGGCGAAACCAACCTGCACTGGCGCGGCAAGGGCAACGGCGCGCTGGAAGCCCTGGTGGCCGGCCTGCCGATTCCGGTGGAAATCATGGACTACAACGAACACGCAATCGGCGCGGGCACCAATGCCAAGGCAGCGGCCTACATTGAACTGCGTGTGAACGGTGAACGTGCGGTGCATGGCGTCGGTATCGATGAAAACATCACCACCGCGAGCTTCAAGGCCCTGTTCAGCGCACTGAACCGCTCCCTGAGCCAGCCGGAAGCGAAAGCGGCGTAAGCCTTCGCTGAAACGCAAAAGGCCCCGGGGTGAGAACCTTGGGGCCTTTTTGTTTGATCGTTCCCACGCTCCGCGTGGGAATGCCTCAAGGGACGCTCCGCGTCCAGTGACGCGGAGCGTCACGGGCTGCATTCCCACGCAGAGCGTGGGAACGATCGGTTACGTGAACTCGAACGTATCAGCATCGAGATTCGCCGGGAAGCGTGTGCGGTAGGCTTGCAGATCCGCCGCATTCAGAACGACCTGAAACACCCCATCCGCCTCGCCCGCACTGAGTAAAGTTTCACCCTGAAAATCCAGCACCTGGCTATCACCGGTGTAAGCAAAGCCTTTGCCATCGGTACCAATGCGATTCACCGCCGCTACGTAGCAGAGGTTTTCAATCGCCCGCGCTGGCAGCAAGCGGTTCCAGTGCTGACGGCGTGCGCCGGGCCAGTTGGCGGTGTAGAGCAGCAAGTCGGTGTCCTGTGCATCGCGGCTCCACACCGGGAAACGCAAGTCGTAGCAAATCAGTGGCCGCACTCGCCAGCCCTTGAGTTCGAACTGCACCTGGCGCTCGCCCGGCGTGTAGTGGTTGTGCTCGCCGGCCATGCGGAACAGGTGGCGCTTGTCGTAGTGCCAGACCTCCCCGTCCGGCCGCGCCCACAACAGTCGATTGCGGTGACTGCCATCGGCGGCCTGGACGATGACGCTGCCGGTAATCACCGCATCGAGTTTCGCCGCCTGAACACGCAACCATTTGCTGGTCGGACCGTTTTCCGCTTCGGCGAGGGTTTCCGACTCCATGGAGAAGCCGGTGGTGAACATCTCCGGCAAGATAATCAGATCCGCCCCGCGAGCCTGCTCAAGCAATTGCTCGAAATGCTCCAGGTTGGCCTGACGGTCGTGCCAGGCCAGGGTGGTCTGGATCAGCGCGACGTTCAGATTGGGCAGTTCACTCAGATCACGCATAGTTTTGCCGCTGCTTCACGCAACGTCTCCTCGCGTTTGGCGAAGCACAAGCGCACCAGACGCTGGCCTTCAGGTGGTGTCTGGTAAAACACCGAAATCGGGATGCTCGCCACGCCATGTTCACGGGTCATCCACAGTGCCATTTCGACGTCATTGAGGTCCGGGCGGATCTGCGAGTAATCGACCAACTGGAAATACGTGCCGGTCACTCGCTTGAAGCTGAAACGCGACGGCGTCAGCAGATCGCAGAACAGATCGCGCTTGGCCTGGTAGAAACCCGGCAGCTCTTCGACGTGCTCAGGATGTTCGGCCATGAAGTCGGCCAGGGCGTATTGCAGCGGGGTCACGCCGCAGAAGCTGACGTACTGGTGCACCTTGCGCAGTTCGGCGGTGAGCGCCGGCGAAGCGACCACGTAGCCGGTTTTCCAGCCGGTGACGTGATAAGTCTTGCCGAAGGAACTGACCACAAAGGCGCGTTGATACAGCTCTTCGTGATTCAGCACGCTGACGTGAGGCACGCCGTCGAAGACCAGGTGTTCGTAGACTTCGTCGCTGACGATGTAGATGTCGCGATCCCGAATCAACGCGGCCAACTGGTCCAGCTCGGCACGGCTGATCAGCGCGCCACTCGGGTTATGCGGAGCGTTTAGCACGATCATCCGGGTGCGCGGTGTAATCGCTTCGGCCAGCTTCTGGAAGTCGATGGAGAAATCATTCAGGCCCAGTTGCACGTGCACGCAACGACCACCGGCCAGTTCCACCGATGGCTCGTAACTGTCGTAGCACGGATCGAACACGATCACTTCATCGCCGCTGTGGATAACCGCCTGAATCGCACAGAAGATCGCTTGAGTGGCGCCGGGAGTGACCGTCACTTCATGGTCGGCATCCACGTTGACGCCGTAGCTGCGGGCGATCTTCGCCGAAATCTGCTGGCGCAGCGCTGGCAGGCCGGTCATCGGTGAATATTGGTTGTGGCCATTGGCAATGTGCCGACCGACCGCGTCGCACAGGGCTTGCGGGGCATCGAAATCGGGAAAACCCTGGGACAGGTTGATCGCCCCGGTTTGCGCCGCGAGCTGAGACATCTGAGTGAAGATAGTGATGCCGACATTCGGCAGCTTACTGGTGATCATCGGTGATTCCCTGCTCTACACCCGGCTCTAACGGCGGCGCGGGAGAGCCCGAGGATAGCCCATCCGGCGCCCATAAAAAAAGGGCGCCCGTTGGCGCCCTCTCTATATTGATCGTTCCCACGCTCTGCGTGGGAATGCATCCCGTGACGCTCTGCGTCACATTCGCGGGGGACGCAGAGCGTCCATGGCGGCATTCCCACGCAGAGCGTGGGAACGATCAATCGATCACCTGAATCAGCGCTTGTCGCGGCGCTTTTTGTCGGCCTTTTTGTGGTGCGACATCATGCGGCGCTTCTTGTTGACCTGACGGTCGGTGAGCGAGGTCTTGTTACCTTCGTACGGGTTCTCGCCGCCCTTGAACTCGATGCGAATCGGCGTACCGACCAGCTTCAAGACACGACGGTAAGTGTTTTCCAGATAACGGACGTAAGACTTCGGTACCTTCTCGATCTGGTTACCGTGGATCACGATGATCGGCGGGTTCGCACCACCCAAGTGGGCATAACGCAGTTTGATCCGGCGGTTGTTGACCATCGGCGGCGCGTGCTCACTGACCGCATCTTCCAGGATCGTGGTCAGGCGGTTGGTTGGCCAGCGGGTGACCGCAGACTTGAACGAGTTCTGTACGGAGGCGTAGAGGTTGCCCACGCCCGTGCCGTGCAGGGCCGAGATGAAGTGAATGTCGGCGTAGTCAACGAAGAACAGTCGACGTTGCAGCTCGACCTTCACGAAGTCACGCTCGCTCGGCGTCATGCCGTCCCACTTGTTGATCGCGATGACCAGCGCACGACCCGACTCAATGGCGAAGCCCAGCAGGTTGAGGTCGTGGTCCACCACACCTTCGCGGGCGTCCATCACGAAGATCACCACGTTGGCGTCTTTGATCGCTTGCAGGGTTTTGACCACGGAGAATTTTTCAACTTCTTCGTGGATCTTGCCGCGCTTGCGCACACCGGCGGTGTCGATCAGCGTGTACTTCTCGTCGTTACGCTCGAACGGGATGTAGATACTGTCGCGGGTGGTGCCGGGTTCGTCATAGACGATTACCCGGTCTTCACCGAGCATGCGGTTGACCAGGGTCGACTTGCCGACGTTCGGGCGGCCAATAATCGCGATCTTGATCCCGTCTTTTTCGCTAGGGCCAGGAATGCGCTTGGCTTCCTCGCCTTCGGCAACGATCTCTTCCTCGCCTACTTCCAGCTCGTCATCGTCTTTCGGGAAGTCGCTGAGAGCGATTTCCAGCATCTGGGTGATGCCACGACCATGAGCACCGGCGATCGGGATCGCGTGGCCCATGCCCAACGGGGCGAATTCGGCGCGGGCCATTTCAGGGTCGATGTTGTCGACCTTGTTGGCAACCACGTAGGAACGCTTGTTACGTTTGCGCAAATGCTCGGCGATCATCTGGTCGGCGGCGGTGAAACCGGCCTTGGCATCTACCAGGAACAGAACGACATCCGCTTCTTCAATGGCCAGCAGCGACTGCTCGGCCATTTTTTCGTCCATACCGTGCTCGTCACCGGAGATACCGCCGGTGTCGACCAGAATGTAGGAACGCCCTTGCCACTTGGCCTCACCGTATTGGCGATCACGGGTCAGACCGGACAAGTCGCCGACGATGGCGTCGCGAGTCCTGGTCAGGCGGTTGAACAAGGTGGACTTGCCGACGTTCGGTCGGCCCACCAGGGCGATTACGGGAACCATGCGGCTCTCCACTTCGTTATTTCAGAAAATACAAAAGCCGCTGCGAGGCAGCGGCTGGTGCTCGGGGCATCACTGTGGGAGCGGGCTTGCTCGCGAAAAAGCGTAACAGCACCGCGTTTATTCAGGCTGTACGCGTCATCGTTGACGCCCTTCGCGGGCAAGCCCGCTCCCACAAGTGAAGCAGCCTGGGGCGTTAACCCCAAGCATAGTTCTTACTTAATGGTCAGGGCTTCCAGTTTGCCGCTGTTGCCATACAGATAAATCGTGTCACCCACCACCAGCGGACGGGCACGCAGGCCGTCACTGTCGATGCGCTCGCGGCCGACGAAACGACCGTCCACCTGACTCAGCAGGTGCAGGTAGCCTTCCATATCACCGACTGCAACATAGCTGGAGAACACTTCCGGAGCCGACAGTTGACGACGGGCCAGCGAATCGTTGCTCCACAACGCGGTGGTGGAACGTTCGTCGACGCCTTCAACGGTGCCCGAGGACAGGCTCACGTAAACGCTGCCAAAACCCTGGGCGACGCCGGCATAGCTGGAAGCATCACGCTGCCAGAGCTGACGCCCGCTTTCCAGGTCCAGCGCCGCAACGCGACCCTGATAGCTGGCGACATACAGCGTACCGCCGGACAGCAGCAAGCCGCCGTCGATATCGACCACACGCTCCAGTTCCGAACGACCTTGTGGAATCGCGACCCGTTGTTCCCACACCGGCACGCCGTTGGAGATATCGAGAGCGACCACTTTACCGGTCGACAGACCAGCCACCGCGAGGCGGTTGGTAACGATCGGTGCACTGGTGCCGCGCAAGGTCAGGACCGCAGGGGTGCTGTCATACAACCAGCGCTGGTTACCGGTAGCGGCATCCAGACCGATCAGACGATCGTCCTGAGTCTGAACCACCACAACGTCACCGTTGTTGGCCGGCGGTGCGAGGACTTCGCTGGACACGCGAGCGCGCCATTTCTCTTCACCATTGATCGCATCCAGGGCAACGATTTCGCCCTTGATGGTACCGAACATGACCAGACCGTAACCCACGCCAACGGCGCCGGAAACAGGCAGTTCAAGGTCCTTCTTCCATTTGACGTCGCCGTTGCTGCGATCCAGCGCCATCACCACACCAGTGACGTCGGCGGCATAAATGGTATCGCCTTCGATCGCCGGAACCAGCATGTTGTAGGTCTCGCCCTGACCGTCACCGATCGAACGACTCCACTGCTTTTGCAGAACCACTTCTTCTTTGAAGTCGGTCAACTCGGCCGGTGGCAGTTCTTTCTTGCTGTTGCTGCTGCAACCCGCGGCCAAAATGGCCAGAGCCAGCAATGCTGCATGTTTCCAACGGATCACGTCACGCATCCCCTTTGGCCAGGTCGTCCAGCTTGATTTGTAGGCCACCGACCGCCGCTTCATCCGACAGTGCCGCCTTGGCTTTTTGATACGCCGCGTTTGCTTCGTCGGTACGACCCAACTGCACCAGCAGGTCGCCTTTGAGTTCTTCGCGAGTGGCCAGGAACGCCTTGTCGGCATCACCTTCGAGCAGCTTCAGGGCTTCATCGACCTTGTTCTGCGCGGCCAGCACCTGCGCCAGACGCTGACGGGCGATTTCGCCCAGCGCCGGGTTGGCCGGTTTGGCAACGATGGCTTTCAGCTCGGTGGCCGCGTCGTCCAGCTTGCTGCTGTCGACCGCGACTTTCGCCACGAACAGGCTGCCGTACTGTGCATAGGCGCTACCGCCGAACTCGCTGTTGAGCTTGCCGGCCAGGTCCGAAACACGGGCGGCATCAGGCTTGCCGTCAGGCGTCAGCGTGGTTTCGAGCAATTGCTGATAGAGAATCGAGGCGCCTTGCGACTGATTGCTCTGATACTTCTGAAAGGCCTGCCAGCCGAACACGATGACCAGCGCCAACAGGCCGCCAGTGACCAGGGGCTTGCCGTTGCGTGTCCACCAGTCCTTTAAATCCGCCAGGTTTTCGTCTTCGGTACTCGACACCCCAATACTCCTTAATCGCTAAATCGGCTGTTTATGACAGCTTCAACCCTGCACGACGCAGGTGGCCAGGTGTGCAGCAAGCGCATCCCAGGCAATGCTTTGTTGTTCGCCCTGGCCACGCAGGGGTTTGAAACCTACCACTTGCTGGGCCATTTCGTCGTCACCGAGGATCAGCGCATACAGCGCACCGCTCTTGTCGGCCTTCTTGAACTGGCTTTTGAAGCTGCCGGCGCCGGCATTGACTTGCAGGCGCAGGTTGGGCAATTGATCACGAACGCGTTCACTCAGGGCCAGACCGGCCAGCTCGGCGGCTTCACCGAAGGCGCAGAGGTAGACGTCGACCTGACGGGAGATCTCTTGCGGGATCTGCTCCAGGGTTTCAAGCAACAGCACCAGGCGCTCGATACCCATGGCGAAACCAACGCCCGGGGTCGGCTTGCCGCCCATCTGCTCCACCAGACCGTCGTAACGACCACCGGCACACACGGTGCCCTGGGCGCCCAACTTGTCGGTGACCCATTCGAAAACGGTCTTGCTGTAGTAATCCAGCCCGCGAACCAGCTTCGGGTTGATCACGTAAGGAATGCCGGCGGCGTCCAGACGAGCCTTCAGGCCCTCGAAGTGCACGCGGGATTCTTCGTCCAGGTAGTCGGCCATTTTCGGCGCGTCGACCAGGACCGCTTGAGTGTCGGCGTTCTTGGTATCGAGAACCCGCAAAGGGTTGGTCTTCAGACGGCGCTGGCTGTCTTCGTCCAGTTTGTCCAGGCGGGCCGAGAGGAACTCGACCAGCGCTTCGCGATAACGACCACGGGACTCGGCGGTGCCCAGGCTGTTGAGTTCGAGCTTGACCGCATCACGGATGCCCAGCTCGCCCCACAGGCGCCAGGTCAGCACGATCAGCTCGGCGTCGATGTCCGGACCGTCGAGGTTGAACACTTCGCAACCGATCTGGTGGAACTGGCGATAACGGCCTTTCTGCGGACGTTCGTGACGGAACATCGGGCCGATGTACCAGAGTTTCTGCACCTGGCCACCGCCGGTGATGCCGTGCTCGAGCACCGCACGCACGCAGGCCGCCGTGCCTTCAGGGCGCAGGGTCAGGGAATCGCCGTTGCGGTCGTCGAAGGTGTACATCTCTTTTTCGACGATGTCGGTCACTTCACCGATGGAGCGCTTGAACAGCTCGGTGAACTCGACGATCGGCATGCGGATCTGCTTGTAACCGTAGTTATCCAGCAAACGCGAGACGGTACCCTCGAAATGACGCCACAGGGGAGTCTGTTCGGGCAGGATGTCGTTCATGCCACGAATGGCTTGCAGAGACTTGCTCACTATAAATCCTTAAATTCGTTCGATCAGCCGCGGGCGATTACTGCCGCGTCGGCCTCGACCTTTTCGGCCGCTTTCTGGCGGATCAAGCGTTCAAGCTCATCCACCAGATTGTCATTCGTCAGTTTCTGCGACGGCTTGCCGTCGATGTAAATCAGGTTTGGCGTGCCGCCGGTCAAGCCGATATGGGCTTCCTTGGCTTCGCCCGGCCCGTTGACCACGCAACCGATGACCGCGACATCCAGCGGCACCAGCAGGTCTTCGAGGCGCCCTTCCAGCTCGTTCATGGTTTTGACCACATCGAAGTTCTGCCGCGAGCAACTCGGGCAGGCGATGAAGTTGATGCCACGGGAACGCAGGTGCAGGGATTTGAGAATGTCGTAGCCGACTTTCACTTCCTCGACCGGGTCGGCCGCCAACGAGATGCGAATAGTATCGCCAATCCCTTCGGCGAGCAGCATACCGAGGCCCACGGCGGATTTCACTGTGCCTGAGCGCAAACCACCGGCTTCGGTGATGCCCAAGTGCAGCGGCTGGACGATTTCCTTGGCCAGCAGGCGGTAGGCGGCGACGGCCATGAACACGTCGGAGGCCTTCACGCTGACCTTGAAGTCCTGAAAATTCAGGCGTTCAAGGTGCTCGACGTGACGCAAGGCCGATTCGACCAGCGCTGCCGGGGTCGGCTCGCCGTATTTCTTTTGCAGGTCTTTTTCCAGGGAACCGGCGTTGACGCCGATGCGGATCGGGATCCCGCGATCACGGGCGGCATCGACTACCGCACGTACGCGGTCTTCACGACCGATGTTGCCCGGGTTGATCCGCAGGCAGTCAACGCCCAGTTCGGCTACGCGCAGCGCAATCTTGTAGTCGAAGTGGATGTCGGCAACCAGCGGCACCTTGACCAATTGCTTGATCTTGCCGAAGGCTTCGGCGGCGTCCATGTCCGGCACGGAAATGCGCACGATATCGACGCCAGCGGCTTCCAGACGATTGATCTGGGCCACGGTGGCGGCCACATCATTGGTGTCGCTGTTGGTCATGCTCTGAACAGCGATGGGCGCATCGCCGCCAACGGGCACGTTACCGACCCAGATTTTGCGGGATTCGCGACGTTTGATTGGAGATTCGCCGTGCATGACTTATTGACCCAACTTCAGGCGAGCAGTCTCGCCACTGGTGAACGGAGCGACATCGACCGCCTGCCCGTTGTAGCTGACCTGCGCGCCACGGGCGAAGCCCAGACGCACGGCAAACGGCGGCTTGCCGCTGAGGGAAACACTTTCGCCTTTACGCTTTAAACCGCTCAACAGCACTTTGCCGGTGCCATCGGTCACTTGCGTCCAGCAATCGGCGGTGAACTGCAATTGAACCTGGCCCGAACCGGCAACCGGAGCTGCTGGTGCTGCTGGTACTGGAGCGGGGATGGTCGGCATCACCGAAGCGCTTGCAGGCGGCGTCGACACAACAGGCGCAGTCGGCGCTGGCGCTACGGGAGTCGCGACAACCGGAGCGGTGCTGTGCGCTGGGGCAGCGGGTGCAGTCGGGGCGGAGGCAGGCGCGGTGGCTTCAGCCTCGGCCGGTGCTTCAGTTGAATTCTCGGCTTGCGGCAACGCGAGCGCGGTTGCACCTTCAGCCTGACCTTGCGCGACGGCCTGGTCTTCCGGCTCGTCCAGCGGATGGATCTGGGTGGTGCCATCAGCGCCTTCGACTTCGACGTGCTCCGGACTCGGGCTGATCAGGTCCTTGGTGCGCAGCGAGGTTTGATCCTGCCACCAGACAAAACCACCGCCAATCACTGCGATCAGTAACAGCAGGCTGACAATGCGCAAAATAGTGTGGGAAACCCGAACCGGTTCTTCGATACGCCCCAGGCTGTGGACGTTGCTGCCCTGGGAGTCGGTGCCGGTGGATTGGTCGAACTGCTGCACCAGAACGGTCTGGTCCATGCCCAACAATTTGGCGTACGCGCGAATATAACCGCGAGCGAAGGTGTGCCCCGGCAGCTTGTCGAAAGCGCCGGCTTCCAGATTGCTCAAGGAATTGACGGTGAGGTTGAGCTTGAGGGCCACTTCGGCCAGCGACCAGCCATTGCTTTCGCGGGCCTGGCGCAAAGTCTCACCGGGGTTAACGCGATTCGCTGCTACAACTTCGGGATGCGCCGCTTTCATCATTGCTCCGACAGGTATTGCTGATATTCCGGCGTACCGGGATAGAGTCGTTTTAGTTGCAGGCCAAAACTGGCGGCCTTGTCGCGATCTTCAAACACTTTTGCCAGCCGAACGCCGAGCAATAGACTACGTGCATTTTGCTCGGTGAGCAGGCTAAAACGGTCGTAGTAGTCACGCGCGGGCACATAATGCCTGTCTTCGAAGGACAACTCAGCCATTTCCAGCAATGCACGCGGTTGTTGGCGGTTCAAACGCAGGGCTTTTTCCAGTTGCTGCTGCGCCAGATCACGCTGGCCCAGCTTCGAAGCGGTCATACCCAGGTTCTCGAACACCCGCGAACGCTCAGGATACAGGGTATCGGCGGCGGCCTGTTCAAAGCGCTCGTACGCCTCTTTGTAGCGTTTTTCTTCGAAGAGAAAGCTGCCGTAGTTATTCAGGATTCGTGCATCGTTGGGACGGGAAGACAGCGCCTTGCGAAAGTGCTGGTCGGCCAGCTCAGGTTCCATCTCGGCCTGGAACACCAGCCCCAGCGCGGCATTGGCGTCCGGATCCGAATCATCCAGATCCAAAGCCTTCTTCAACGGCACTTTCGCCCGCTCGGTCATGCCTTGCTGCAAATATCCCAAGCCCAGTTGCACGTAGGCAGTGCGCGCTTCATCGCGACCTTTGCTGGTTTTCATCGGGTTGAAATCGCCCGACAGGACGCAGCCAGCACACAGGCTGGCCAACAGCAAAAGCAGCGCGAAGCGCAGGGACATAGAGATCCTCTCTTGATTTATTTCGCGGCGTTTTGCGCCATATCGTTCTCGGCGCTCAATTCGCGCACGGCGATATAACGTTCGCTGCGACGGGTGCGATCCAGCACCTGCCCTACCAATTGGCCACACGCGGCATCGATGTCTTCACCGCGGGTGGTGCGTACGGTGACGTTGAAGCCTGCATGGTGAAGCTGATCCTGGAACCGGCGAATCGCGTTGTTGCTCGGGCGCTCGTAACCGGAATGCGGGAACGGGTTGAACGGAATCAGGTTGATCTTGCACGGGATGTTCTTGAGCAGCTCGATCATCTCGACGGCATGCTCAACCTTGTCGTTGATATCTTTCAACAAGGTGTACTCGATGGTCAGCACACGTTTTTCGCCCAGGGACGACATGTAGCGCTGGCACGACTCGAGCAGCATCTTAAGCGGATATTTCTTGTTGATCGGCACCAATTGGTTACGCAATGCGTCGTTTGGTGCGTGCAGCGACAACGCCAGGGAGACGTCGATGTGCTTGGACAGCTCATCGATCATCGGCACCACGCCCGAAGTGGACAGGGTCACGCGGCGCTTGGAGATCCCGTAGCCCAGGTCATCCATCATCAGATGCATGGCGGCCACGACGTTGTCGAAGTTCAGCAGCGGCTCACCCATGCCCATCATCACCACGTTGGTGATGGCACGGTCGGCGGTCGCCGGGATGCTGCCAAACGATTTATTGGCAATCCACACCTGGCCGATGACTTCGGCGGCAGTGAGGTTGCTGTTGAATCCTTGCTTGCCGGTGGAGCAGAAACTGCAATCCAGGGCACAGCCTGCCTGGGACGAAACGCACAAAGTGCCGCGTTTGCCCTGGGGAATGTACACGGTCTCGACGCAGCTACCGGACGCCACGCGCACTACCCACTTACGGGTGCCGTCGGTGGAGATGTCCTCGCTGACAACTTCAGGACCGCGAACCTCGGCAATAGCCTTGAGCTTGTCGCGCAAGGCCTTGCTGACGTTCGTCATGGCGTCGAAATCATCGACGCCAAGGTGGTGAATCCATTTCATTACCTGACCGGCACGGAAACGCTTCTCCCCGATTGAGTCGAAGAATTTTTCCATTTCCAGCTGAGTCAGACCCAGCAGGTTGGTTTTTACAGTCGATGTAGTCATGGATTCACCTTCACTCATAAGCCAATGCTTAGCGAGTGGTTACTTCAGTAGCTGCGAAGAAGTACGAGATTTCGCGAGCAGCAGCGGCTTCGGAGTCCGAACCGTGTACAGCGTTGGCATCGATCGAATCAGCGAAGTCAGCACGGATGGTGCCGGCAGCAGCTTCTTTAGGGTTGGTAGCGCCCATCAGCTCACGGTTCAGAGCGATAGCGTTTTCGCCTTCCAGAACCTGAACGACAACCGGACCGGAGATCATGAAAGCAACCAGGTCGCCGAAGAAACCACGAGCGCTGTGCTCAGCGTAGAAGCCTTCAGCTTCAGCTTTGGACAGCTGCTTCAGTTTCGAAGCTACAACGCGCAGGCCTGCTTTTTCGAAACGAGTGGTGATCTCGCCGATGACGTTTTTTGCAACAGCGTCAGGCTTGATGATGGAGAAAGTACGTTGAACAGCCATGGTGTAACTCCAGAAACGGTAATTTTCGAAAAATTAAACCCGCGAATTATACGCGGGTTCTTTGGTATTGCCTAACTGCATACGGCGCAGACTCAGTCTGCTTCTTCGATCCAGGCGGCCTGAATGGCTTCAAGCACCTTCTCGCCACCGCGGGTCGGATCATCACTGAACTCCGGCAATGCCAGCACCCATTTGTGCAGATCGACGAAGTTCACGTAACGCGGGTCCGTATCCGGCTTGGATTCAGCCAGTTGGATCGCGATTTCCAGCACATCAACCCATTTCAGACTCATGACGTTTCCTTGAATCAGTGCGGCGCTTCGGCCGCATGGTTGAGCGAGTATTTCGGAATTTCGACGGTCAGGTCTTCCGTCCCGACTTTTGCCTGACAGGCCAGGCGTGACTGGGCTTCCAGCCCCCAAGCCTTATCAAGATAGTCTTCTTCCAGCTCATCGGCCTCTTCCAGCGAGTCAAAGCCTTCACGAATCAGGCAATGGCAGGTGGTGCAGGCGCAGACGCCGCCACAGGCACTTTCCATCTCGATATGGTGCTCATGAGCCAGTTCGAGGATGGACGTACCAGGCTCAGCCTCCACGACCATGCCGTCCGGGCAAAACTTTTCGTGTGGCAGAAAAATGACCTGCGGCATCGTTATTCCTCAATCTCATTCAGGTTGCGCCCCGCCAGCGCGGCTTTCACCGTCGAGTCCAGGCGGCGGGCAGCAAAAGCGTCGGTCACTTGCGACAGACGCTTGGTCTGCTGCTCGATGGCGAAACCATCGGTACCTTTCATCAGTTCGGTCAGTTCCTGCATCTGCAGCTCGATGACCATGCGCTCCTCGGCGTCGAGCAAGCGCTCACCGTCGACATCAAGGGCGGCCTGCACCGCCTCGATCAGGCGCTGCGCATCGACCTGCTGCTCACGCAACACACGGGCGACCTTGTCGTCGTTGGCGTGCTGGAACGATTCCTTGAGCATCTTGGCGATTTCGCCGTCGGTCAGGCCGTAGGACGGCTTGACCTGAATGCTGGCCTCGACGCCCGAACCCAACTCGCGAGCGGAGACACTGAGCAGGCCGTCGGCATCGACCTGGAACGTCACGCGGATTTTCGCGGCACCGGCGACCATTGCCGGAATGCCGCGCAATTCGAAGCGCGCCAGGGAACGACAGTCGCTGATCAGCTCACGCTCGCCCTGCAACACGTGAATCGCCATGGCCGACTGGCCGTCTTTGTAAGTCGTGAAGTCCTGGGCGCGGGCGACGGGAATGGTGGTGTTGCGTGGAATCACCTTCTCCATCAGGCCGCCCATGGTTTCCAGCCCCAGGGACAACGGAATGACGTCGAGCAAGAGCAATTCACCGCCATCGCGCTTGTTGCCTGCCAACGTATCGGCCTGGATCGCAGCACCAATGGCCACCACTTGATCCGGATCGATTTCAGTCAGCGGCTGGCGACCAAAGGCTTCAGCGACGGCTTCGCGAACGCGAGGCACGCGCGTCGAGCCGCCAACCATGACCACGGCGTGCACTTCATCCAGCTCGATGCCGGAATCGCGCACCGCGCGGCGACAGGCTTTCAGGCTGCGAGCGACCATTGGCTCGATCAGCGCATCGAAGGTTTCACGGGTCAGTTGTGCCTTCCAGTCACCGTAGGCGACTTCAACGGACGAAGTATTGGTCAGGGCTTCCTTGGCCGCGCAAGCGGTTTGCAGCAGATGGCGCTGGGCACCCGGGTCGAGGTCGGCGGACAGGCCGGCGCTCTCGATGATCCAGCCAGCGATGGCATGGTCAAAGTCATCGCCACCCAGGGCGCTGTCGCCACCGGTAGCCAAAACCTCAAACACACCGCCGGTCAGGCGCAGGATCGAAATATCGAAGGTGCCGCCGCCCAGATCGTAAATCGCGACAAGGCCTTCGGCATGCTGATCCAGACCGTAAGCCACTGCGGCAGCAGTCGGCTCATTGAGCAAACGCAGCACGTTCAGACCGGCCAGCTTGGCCGCATCCTTGGTGGCTTGACGCTGAGCATCATCGAAATAGGCCGGAACGGTGATCACCGCGCCCACCAGTTCGCCGCCCAATGCCTCTTCGGCGCGCTGACGCAGCACTTTCAGGATATCGGCGGAGACTTCGACCGGGCTTTTCGGGCCCTGAATGGTGTCGATGAACGGCATGTGCGACTCGCCACCGACAAAGCGGTACGGCAGTTGGTCGCCCAATTGCTTGACGTCGGACAGACCACGACCCATCAAGCGCTTGACCGACAGCACGGTGTTCAACGGATCGGTAGCGGCAGCCAGCTTGGCCGACTCGCCGACTTCGACGCGATCGGCGTGGTATCGCACGGCAGACGGCAGGATGACCTTCCCTTCGGCGTCGGCCAGAGGCTCGGAAAGACCACTGCGCAACGCAGCGACCAGCGAATTGGTAGTGCCCAAGTCGATCCCCACAGCCAGACGACGCTGGTGCGGTTGAGGACTTTGGCCGGGTTCGGCGATCTGCAGTAGGGCCATCGTTATCAGGACTTATCTGTATATCAGGCGTGCGACCGGAGCGGCACTGGGTTAATCGTCGAGGCGCTCTTCTAACTGGCGCACTTCGTAGGTGAGCTTGTCGAGGAACTGCATGCGCCGCATCAGGCGTTCGGCCTGTTCACGTTGCACTGCATCATCCCAACAGGCTGCGAAGCTTTCGTTCAGTTCATCCTGAGCCGTCTTCAGGCGACGCTTGAACACTGCAACACCCGCCAGGTCGGCGCTGTCTTGCAGGTCTTCGAGCTCTTCACGCAGCTCCATCTGCTGCAGAAGGAACTCCGGATCATGCACCGTGACCTCCAGCGGCAGCTCGCGCCCGCCCATGGCGAGCAGGTATCGCGCGCGCTTTGGGGGACTTTTGAGCGTCTGATAGGCCTCGTTGAGGCTCGCGGATTGCTCTAGCGCCAGCCGTTGCTCGCGCTCGGAAGCGTCTGCAAAGCGGTCCGGATGAACACCGCGCGCCAACTCACGATAGCGCGTGGCCAACTGATCGAGATCCAGACGGAAGCTCGGCTGCAGTTCAAATAAAGCGAAATGACAAGGAGTACCCACGTGCAGCCTCAGATGTTGAAGCTTTCGCCGCAGCCACATTCACCGCGCACGTTGGGGTTGTTGAACTTGAAGCCTTCGTTCAACCCTTCCTTGACGAAATCGAGTTCGGTGCCGTCCAGGTAGGCCAGGCTTTTCGGGTCGATGATCACTTTCTCGCCGTGACTTTCGAACACCTGATCCTCTGCAACCACCTCGTCGACAAACTCCAGCACGTAGGCAAGGCCGGAACAGCCTGTGGTGCGAACACCCAGGCGAATCCCCTCACCTTTGCCGCGCCCGTTGAGGGAGCGTCGCACGTGTTGAGCAGCCGCTTCTGTCATGCTGATAGCCATCGGTGACTCCTTACTCGTCGCTTAACGCTTAGATCAAGCCTTTCTTCTGCTTGTAGTCGCGAACGGCCGCTTTGATAGCGTCTTCAGCAAGTACGGAGCAGTGAATTTTGACTGGCGGCAGGGCCAGCTCTTCAGCCAGCTGAGTGTTCTTGATGGTCTCTGCTTCATCCAGAGTCTTGCCTTTCATCCACTCGGTCGCCAGGGAGCTGGAGGCGATCGCCGAACCGCAACCGTAGGTCTTGAACTTGGCGTCTTCGATGATGCCTTGTTCGTTGACCTTGATCTGCAGGCGCATCACGTCGCCGCACGCCGGAGCGCCGACCATGCCGGTGCCGACATCAGGGTCTTCCGCGTCCATCTTGCCGACGTTGCGCGGGTTTTCGTAGTGGTCGATGACCTTTTCGCTGTAAGCCATGATTCTTAATCCTCACTCATCAGAGAGTCGCTCTTGAGCCCTGAAAACCTTGGTTTTGCAGGGCCGGTTTGCGGCGACTTGAAATCAGTGTGCCGCCCACTCGATTTTCGAAATGTCGACACCGTCTTTGTACATATCCCACAGCGGCGACAGGGTGCGCAGCTTGGTAACGGCCTCGCAGACTTTCTGCGCGGCGTAGTCGATTTCTTCTTCGGTAGTGAAACGGCCGAAGGTGAAGCGGATCGAGCTGTGTGCCAGTTCGTCGTTGCGGCCCAGGGCGCGCAGTACATAAGAAGGCTCAAGCGATGCCGAGGTGCAGGCCGAACCGGACGAAACCGCCAGATCCTTGAGCGCCATGATCAGCGACTCGCCTTCAACGTAGTTGAAGCTCAGGTTCAGGTTGTGCGGTACGCGAGCGGTCATGCTGCCGTTGATGTACAGCTCTTCCAGGTCTTCGACCTGTTTGAAGAAACGGTCGCTCAGGGCTTTGATACGGATGTTCTCGGCCGCCATGTCTTCCTTGGCTACGCGGAACGCTTCACCCATACCGACGATCTGGTGGGTCGCCAGGGTGCCGGAACGCATGCCACGCTCGTGACCGCCGCCGTGCATGGTCGCTTCGATGCGAACACGCGGCTTGCGGCTGACGTACAGCGCGCCGATGCCTTTAGGGCCGTAGGTTTTGTGGGCAGAGAACGACATCAGGTCGACTTTCAGCTTCGACAGGTCGATCTCGACCTTGCCGGTGGACTGAGCGGCGTCAACATGGAACAGAATGCCCTTGGAACGGGTCAGTTCGCCGATGGCTGCGATGTCGTTGATGGTGCCGATTTCGTTGTTCACGTGCATGACCGAAACCAGGATGGTGTCGTCGCGCAGGGCGGCTTCGATCATCGCTGGAGTCACCAGGCCATCGGTCTGAGGCTCGAGGTAGGTGACTTCGAAGCCTTCACGCTCCAGTTGGCGCATGGTGTCGAGGACAGCCTTGTGCTCAATCTTGGTGGTGATCAGGTGTTTGCCTTTGGTCGCATAGAAATGCGCCGCACCCTTGATTGCCAGGTTATCGGACTCGGTGGCACCGGAGGTCCAGACGATTTCACGCGGGTCGGCGTTGACCAGGTCGGCGACCTGACGACGAGCGTTTTCGACGGACTCTTCAGCTTTCCAGCCGAACACGTGGGAACGGGACGCCGGGTTACCGAAGTTTCCGTCGACCAGCAGGCATTCACTCATCTTTTGCGCAACACGCGGATCAACCGGGGTGGTCGCAGAGTAATCAAGGTAAATCGGCAATTTCATGGACTATCTCCTAAATCAGGCTGGCTGGCGTACCGCTTCGCTCTCTGGCTGTCATTCGACGGCGGACGCTTCAATCTTGTCCAGGCGTGGCGCCTTGCTGTTGCAACGGCGCTGGTCCTGACGCTGGGCTACTTCTTGCACCTCACGGCGAGTTACAAGGTCAGCCAAGCTGATACCGCTCAGAAATTCGTGAATCTGCAGGCTCAGATCGCACCACAAGTGGTGGGTCAGGCAGGTGTCGCCTTGATGGCAATCACCCTGGCCCTGGCATTTGGTCGCATCGACCGATTCGTTCACCGCATCGATCACCTGGGCGACCTGGATGCCCTGCATGTCGCGGGACAGTTGGTAGCCACCGCCCGGGCCACGAACGCTGGAGACCAGATTGCTGCGGCGCAATTTGGCGAAAAGCTGTTCGAGGTAGGACAGGGAGATGCCTTGGCGCTCGGAGATATCGGCCAGGGACACCGGCCCGTGCTGCGCGTGCAACGCCAGGTCAAGCATGGCGGTTACGGCGTATCGGCCTTTTGTAGTCAGTCGCATGGACAATTACCACGGAGTTCGGAATGGGGCGAGTATGCAATTCCCGAGTATTTAAGTCAACTATAAGACCTAGTACTTTAGTCAGGATTACCCGCAAAAGAGCGCGCGCATCATAGCAAAGGCTGGCGGCGTACAGCCAGCAATTGCGCGTTATCGTTCATCGCGGGCAAGCCCGCTCCCACAGGGGCCTTTGTCTGCCTTCGATGGCATGCATGGCGCAATACATGTGGGAGCGGGCTTGCCCGCAATTGAAGTCGACTCGGTCTAGCCGGCCTGACTCTGATCCTTGTCCTTCACACAGGCAAAGTCTTCTTCGCGCAGCTCAGGCAGATCTTTTGCACAGTAATTGCTGCCCAGATCCTTCAACGCCCCGCACATCCCCTCCAGACGACCATCGACCGCCTGCAGATGGTCAAGCAACTGGTTAATGGCTCGCGCCACCGGGTCGGGCATGTCTTCACCAACACCATAGGCATCGAAGCCGATCTTCTCGGCCATCGCCTTGCGCTTGGCGTCTGTCTCTTCATCGGACTTGACGATGATCCGCCCCGGAATCCCGACCACCGTCGCCCCGGCTGGAACCGCCTTGGTAACGACGGCGTTGGAGCCGACCTTGGCGCCCGCACCCACCGTGAACGGACCGAGCACCTTGGCGCCCGCCCCTACCACCACGCCATCTTCCAGTGTCGGGTGACGCTTGCCCTTGTTCCAGCTGGTGCCGCCCAACGTCACGCCCTGATAAAGGGTGACATCGTTGCCGATCTCGGCGGTCTCACCGATGACGATGCCCATGCCATGGTCAATAAAGAAGCGACGACCGACCTTGGCACCCGGATGGATCTCGATCCCGGTCAGCCAGCGACCAAAGTTCGACACCAGCCGCGCCAGCCATTTCCAGCCCATGCCCCACAGGGCCGATGACAGGCGATGGATCCAGATGGCATGCATGCCGGGGTAGCAGGTCAGGACTTCAAAGGCGTTGCGCGCTGCCGGATCACGATGGAAAACACTCTGGATATCTTCACGCAAACGCTCGAACATTTTTAATCCTTCCGCTTTAGAAGCTCGCCACGGGCCGCTTTCTGGGTTTCCGTGAGGATGCCACGCAATATATTCATTTCCGCCCGGCTCACCGAGCTGCGACCGTACAACCGGCGCAGGCGCGCCATCAAGTGCCGTGGTTTTTCCGGATCGAGGAATTCGATGGCCACCAGGGTTTGCTCCAGGTGCTCATAGAATCGCTCCAGCTCATCCATGGTCGCCAGCTCACCACTTTTGGTGGAGGCCACTTCATCCTTCTCGACCTTGCTCGGCTGGCCTTGGGCCGCGAGCCAGGACATGCGCACTTCATAGCTCAACACCTGCACCGCTGCCCCAAGGTTCAGCGAACTGAACTCAGGGTCTGATGGGATATGCACGTGATAATGACATCGCTGTAGCTCTTCATTGGTCAGGCCGGAATCTTCACGACCAAAGACCAAGGCAATCTCGGCACCCGACGCGGCTTCCTCGACCACTTTCACACCGCATTCGCGGGGATCGAGCAACGGCCAGGGAATGCGCCGGTCACGGGCACTGGTGCCGAGCACCAGATTGCAGCCGACCAAGGCATCTTCCAAGGTGGCGACGACTTGCGCGTTTTCAAGGATGTCCCCGGCGCCGGAAGCTCGCGCATCGGCCTCGTGGTGCGGGAACAACCGCGGTTCGACCAGCACCAGCCGCGACAGGCCCATGTTCTTCATGGCACGCGCAGCCCCGCCGATGTTGCCAGGGTGGCTGGTATTGACCAGGACGACACGAATGTTATGCAGCAAGGGAGGCGCTCTCGAACACGATAATCGGGAGCCGAATCTTACAGCTCAACCTACCGTTAAGCTATGAAAGCGAACACCAACCTTCACCTGTAGAAAAGTTCTGATAGAATGCCCGGCTTTCTTTAACAACCTTAGGTGACACATCCATGCAGCCCATGCTGAATATCGCGCTGCGCGCCGCCCGCAGCGCCAGTGAATTGATCTTCCGCTCCATCGAGCGCCTGGATACCATCAAGGTCGACGAAAAAGACGCCAAGGATTACGTATCCGAGGTGGATCGTGCCGCCGAACAGAAAATCATCGACGCGCTGCGCAAGGCCTACCCGAATCACTCGATCCTGGGTGAAGAAACCGGCATGCACGCCGGCACCGGGATCGAAGGCGAAGAATACCTGTGGATCATCGATCCGCTGGACGGCACCACCAACTTCCTGCGCGGCATTCCTCACTTCGCTGTGAGCATCGCCTGCAAATACCGCGGTCGCCTGGAACACGCTGTTGTTCTGGACCCGGTTCGCCAGGAAGAATTCACCGCCAGCCGTGGTCGCGGCGCCCAACTGAACGGTCGTCGCCTGCGCGTCAGCGGCCGCACCAGCCTGGACGGCGCCCTGCTGGGTACCGGCTTCCCGTTCCGTGACGACCAGATGGACAACCTCGACAACTACCTGGGCATGTTCCGCGCTCTGGTTGGCCAGACCGCCGGCATCCGCCGCGCAGGTTCGGCAAGCCTGGACCTGGCCTACGTGGCTGCCGGCCGTTTCGACGCCTTCTGGGAGTCGGGCCTGTCCGAGTGGGACATGGCGGCAGGCGCCCTGCTGATCCAGGAAGCCGGCGGCTTGGTGAGCGACTTCACCGGCGGCCACGACTTCCTTGAGAAAGGCCACGTCGTTGCCGGCAACACCAAGTGCTTCAAGGCAGTGCTGACGGCGATCCAGCCGCACCTGCCGGCCTCGCTGAAACGCTAAGCGACACCGGCCACAAAAAAGCACCCTGCGGGGTGCTTTTTTTATGCCTGGGATTTGCCCTGCCACACCACAGACCCAATGTAGGAGTGAGCCTGCTCGCGATAGCGATGTATCAGTCACCACCTGTTTCGAATGATAGATTGCTATCGCGAGCAGGCTCACTCCTACAGGGGGTTTGCTGTGTCGCTTAAATCGTAGGCACAAAAAAAACACCCCGCAGGGTGCTTCTTTTTGAATCTGAACTTCAGCTTTTTAGTGGGCCTGTTCGTTCTGCGACAGGACCAGCTTGCCTTCCTTGTCGACCGGAATCTGGTTGCCCGGATCACGATCCATCCGCACCTTGCCTTCCTTGCCATCCAGCGAATAACGAACGTCGTAGCCTACAACCTTGTCGCTGATGTCATTCACGGTGTTACAGCGAGTCTGAGTCGTGGTGTAGGTGTCACGCTCTTGCATGCCTTCCTGAACCTTGTTGCCCGCATAACCACCACCGACCGCACCGGCCACTGTAGCGATTTTCTTGCCTGTACCACCACCGATCTGATTGCCCAACAGGCCACCAGCCAATGCACCGACCACCGTACCGGCAATTTGGTGTTGATCTTTCACCGGCGCTTGCCGGGTCACTGCTACATCCTTGCACACTTCACGTGGCGTCTTGATTTGTGTCTTGACCGGTTCAACGGCTAGCACTTGCGCATACTCAGGGCCGCTTTTAACCAGGCTGTAGGTGGCAACAGCACCCCCGGCAGTTACGCCGACAGCACCCAATACCGCACCAACCAGCAACGACTTGTTCACATGAACCTCCTGACCATCACATGCGGGACAAGCCCGCGCTTCTCCCAGCCTTGGAGCATAAAAAAAGGCGCGAGTTCAACTCGCGCCTTTTTGGGCTGACAGCTGGAGGAGCGATGGCCGTTATGGGCGGTCGTCGACTTCCTTATCGGTAGCCACTGCAGGAATCAGATCCTCAGTGCTCAGGTTCAGCCAGATCAGCACGACGTTGGCGATGTAGATCGACGAGTAGGTACCCGCCAGAACACCGATAAACAGGGCGATGGAGAAGCCAAACAGGTTGTCACCACCAAAGAACAACAGGGCCGCGATCGCCAACAAGGTGGAGATCGACGTCGCCATGGTGCGCAGCAGGGTTTGCGTGGTCGAGATGTTGATGTTCTCGATCAGGGTCGCCTTGCGCAGTACGCGGAAGTTCTCACGAACCCGGTCGAATACCACGATGGTGTCGTTGAGCGAGTAACCAATGATCGCCAGTACTGCCGCCAGCACCGTCAGGTCGAAGGTGATCTGGAAGAACGACAGAATACCGATGGTCACGATCACGTCGTGGATCAGCGAAACGATGGCACCGACCGCAAACTTCCACTGAAAGCGGAAAGCCAGGTAGATCAGGATGCCGCCCAACGCCATCAGCATGCCGAGGCCGCCTTGGTCGCGCAGTTCTTCACCGACCTGAGGGCCGACGAATTCGACGCGCTTGACCGTCGCCGGGTTGTCGCCGCCGACTTTCAGCAGCGCTTCTGCCACTTGATGACCCAGCTGCGGATCTTCACCTGGCATGCGCACCAGCAAATCGGTAGTTGCACCGAAGCTCTGCACGATTGCCTCGTGATAACCCGAAGTAGCCAGCTGCTCACGCACCTTGGTGACATCGGCCGGACGCTCGTAGGTCAGCTCGATGAGCGTACCGCCGGTGAAGTCCAGGCCCCAGTTCATGCCCTTGGTGGCGACGCTGAACAAAGCCAGCACGGTAAGGAACAATGTGACGCCGAACGCAAAGTTGCGAACGCCCATGAAGTTAATTGTACGTAACATGGCAGCCCCTTAAATCCACAACTTCTTGAAGTCACGACCGCCGAAGATCAGGTTGACCATCGCGCGGGTCACCATGATGGCCGTGAACATCGAGGTAAAGATCCCGAGGGACATGGTCACTGCGAAACCTTTGACTGGACCTGTGCCCATCGCAAAGAGAATCCCGCCGACCAACAAGGTTGTCAGGTTGGCGTCGAGAATCGCGGTGAATGCCCGGCCGAAGCCTTCGTTGATTGCCCGTTGTACGGTCATGCCCGCCGCGATCTCTTCACGAATCCGCGAGAAGATCAGCACGTTGGCGTCGACCGCCATACCCATGGTCAATACGATACCGGCGATACCCGGCAGGGTCAGCGTTGCCCCCAGCAGCGACATCAAGGCCAACAGCAACACCATGTTCACCGACAGTGCGACGGTGGCGATGATGCCGAAGAAGCGGTAGATGGCGATGATGAACAGCGAGACAAACAGCATGCCCCACAGCGATGCATCGACACCTTTGATGATGTTGTCCGCACCCAGGCTCGGGCCAATGGTACGTTCTTCAGCGAAGTACATCGGGGCAGCCAGACCACCGGCACGCAGCAGCAGCGCCAGTTCGGACGACTCACCCTGACCGTTCAGGCCAGTGATGCGGAACTGAGCACCCAGCGGCGACTGGATGGTCGCCAGGCTGATGATCTTCTTCTCTTCTTTAAACGTTTGAACCGCTACGTCTTTCTCGACACCATTCACCATTTGCTTGGTGTACGTGGTGACCGGACGCTGCTCGATGAAAATCACCGCCATGCTGCGGCCAACGTTGCTGCGCGTCGCGCGGCTCATCAGCTCGCCACCGTGGCCATCCAGACGGATGTTCACTTCTGGCGTGCCCTGCTCGCCGAAGCCAGCCTTGGCGTCAGTCACCTGATCGCCAGTGATGATCAAGCCACGCTCGATCTGTGCCGGCGGACGATTGCCTTCACGGAACTCGAAGGTTTCGGAAGTGGCTTTCGAAGCGCCTGGCTCAGCAGCCAGACGGAATTCAAGGTTGGCCGTCTTGCCGAGGATACGCTTGGCTTCGGCGGTGTCCTGCACGCCCGGCAGCTCAACCACGATGCGGTTGGCGCCCTGACGCTGAACGATCGGTTCGGCAACACCCAGCTCGTTGACGCGGTTACGTACCGTGGTCAAGTTCTGCTTGATGGAGTATTCACGGATTTCCGCCAGCTTGGCCGGGGTCATCGCCAGACGCAGTACCGGTTGGCCATTGAGGTCGGCCGGAACAATGTCGAAATCGTTGAAGCTCTTGCGGATCAGCGCACGGGCTTGTTCGCGGGTTGCTTCATCAGTGAAGCCCAGCTGAATGGCACCGTTGAGTTGCGGCAGGCTGCGATAGCGCAGTTTCTCTTTACGCAACAGGCTCTTGACGTCGCCTTCGTAGACTTTCAGGCGCGCATCGAGCGCTTTGTCCATGTCCACTTCCAGCAGGAAGTGCACACCACCGGACAAGTCCAGACCCAGCTTCATCGGGTGCGCGGCCAGGCTGCGCAGCCATTGCGGGGTGGTTTGTGCCAGGTTCAGTGCAACGACGTAGTCATCACCCAATGCCTTGCGCACGACGTCCTTGGCAGGCAGCTGATCTTCAGCCTTGGTCAGACGAATCAGACCGCCCTTGCCGTTTGCTGCCAGGGTGGCAGCCTTGACGTTGATCCCGGATTCCTTGAGCGCAGCGCTCACACGATCCAGATCAGCCTGATTGACTTGCAGCGAAGTGCTTGCGCCGCTGACCTGAATGGCCGGGTCATCAGGATATAGATTGGGAGCGGAATAAATCAGACCGACCGCTAGCACTGCCAGGATCAGAATGTATTTCCACAGAGGGTATTTGTTCAGCATCACGCCGCCCGCTTATGACGCGGGGCGCCTTGCGCGCCCCGTCGATTGAGTAGAAGTTGAAACTTAGATCGCTTTCAGCGTGCCTTTTGGCAGCGTGGCGGCAATGGCGCCTTTCTGGAACTTCATTTCGACGGTGTCGGAAACTTCCAGAACCACGAAATCATCAGCCACTTTAGTGATCTTGCCGGCGATGCCGCCGGTGGTCACAACTTCGTCACCTTTTTGCAGGCTGCTCAGCAGGTTCTTCTGCTCTTTGGCGCGCTTGGCCTGTGGACGCCAGATCATCAGGTAGAAGATGACCAGGAAACCGACCAGGAAAATCCACTCAAAACCGCCACCCATAGGGCCGGCAGCTGCCGGTGCAGCAGCGTCAGCCATGGCATTAGAGATAAAAAAGCTCATTTAGCACTCCAGTTGCAAATGTTGAATCTTGGGGTCAGAAAACTCAGTCCAAAGGCGGAACAGGTAACCCGCGTTTGGCGTAGAAGGCATCGACAAAGGCGGCCAATGTACCCTGTTGAATAGCCTCGCGCAAACCAGCCATAAGCACTTGATAATGACGCAAGTTATGGATGGTATTGAGCATGCTTCCCAGCATTTCGCCGCACTTGTCCAGGTGATGCAGATAAGCACGGGAGAAGTTCTGGCAGGTATAGCAATCGCAGGTCGGATCGAGCGGCGAATCATCATGGCGATGAAACGCGTTACGGATCTTCAGCACGCCAGTATCAATGAACAGATGCCCATTGCGGGCATTACGGGTTGGCATCACGCAATCGAACATGTCCACACCGCGGCGCACACCCTCAACCAGATCTTCCGGTTTGCCAACGCCCATAAGGTAACGAGGTTTGTCAGCCGGCATCTGGCCTGGCAGGTAATCCAGCACCTTGATCATCTCGTGCTTGGGCTCACCCACCGACAGACCGCCGATGGCCAGGCCATCGAAGCCGATCTTGTCGAGGCCTTCCAGGGAGCGCATGCGCAAATCCTGGTGCATGCCACCCTGAACGATGCCGAACAGCGCCGCCGTGTTGTCGCCATGAGCTTCTTTCGAACGCTTGGCCCAACGCAACGACAGCTCCATGGAAATACGTGCGACGTCTTCATCAGCCGGGTACGGCGTGCATTCGTCGAAAATCATCACGATGTCCGAGCCCAGATCGCGCTGGACCTGCATCGACTCTTCCGGGCCCATGAACACTTTGGCGCCGTCGACCGGAGAAGCGAAGGTCACGCCCTCCTCCTTGATCTTGCGCATCGCGCCCAGGCTGAACACCTGGAAACCGCCGGAGTCGGTCAGAATCGGGCCTTTCCACTGCATGAAATCGTGCAGGTCGCCGTGCTTCTTGATCACTTCGGTGCCAGGGCGCAGCCACAAGTGGAAGGTGTTACCCAGAATGATTTCCGCGCCGGTCGCGGTGATATCCCGCGGCAGCATGCCCTTGACGGTGCCATACGTGCCCACCGGCATGAAGGCCGGGGTCTCGACGGTACCGCGCGGGAAGGTCAAACGACCGCGACGAGCCTTGCCGTCGGTAGCAAGCAACTCAAACGACATACGACTTTGGCGACTCATTCTTTGTCCTCAGGGCCACGTGGTGCGGGGTTACGGGTGATAAACATCGCATCACCGTAGCTGAAAAAGCGGTATTCATGCTCCACAGCGGCTTTATAAGCGGCCATGGCTTCGGGATAACCGGCGAACGCCGAAACCAGCATCAACAGCGTGGATTCGGGCAAATGGAAGTTGGTGACCAGGGCATCGACCACATGAAACGGCCGGCCCGGGTAGATAAAGATGTCCGTGTCGCCACTGAACGGCTTGAGCACGCCATCGCGCGCGGCGCTTTCCAGGGAACGCACGCTGGTGGTCCCCACGGCAATCACCCGGCCACCACGAGCCCGACAAGCCGCGACGGCATCGACCACGTCCTCGCCGACTTCCAGCCATTCGCTGTGCATGTGGTGATCTTCGATCTTCTCGACCCGCACCGGCTGGAACGTACCCGCACCGACGTGCAAGGTCACGAACGCCGTCTCGACGCCCTTGGCGGCAATCGCCTCCATCAGCGGCTGATCGAAATGCAGCCCCGCCGTCGGCGCCGCCACCGCGCCCAGGCGCTCGGCGTACACCGTCTGATAACGCTCGCGGTCCGAGCCTTCATCCGGGCGGTCTATATAAGGAGGCAGCGGCATGTGCCCGACGCGGTCGAGCAGCGGCAACACCTCTTCGGCAAACCCCAGCTCGAACAACGCATCGTGACGCGCCAGCATCTCGGCTTCGCCACCGCCGTCGATCAGGATCTTCGAACCCGGCTTCGGCGACTTGCTGGACCGCACATGGGCCAGCACGCGATGACTGTCGAGCACCCGCTCCACCAGGATTTCCAGCTTGCCGCCGGAAGCCTTCTGGCCAAACAGCCGCGCCGGAATCACCCGGGTATTGTTGAACACCATCAAATCGCCCGGGCGCAAATGCTCGAGCAAATCAGTGAATTGACGGTGCGCCAGGGCGCCGCTGACCCCATCAAGGGTCAACAGGCGACTGTTGCGACGCTCAGCCAAAGGGTGGCGAGCGATCAGCGAATCAGGGAGTTCGAAAGTAAAGTCAGCAACGCGCATGATGGGGTTCGTCTAGCAGGGGCCGGAAGTCTAGCCGAAATAGTGAAAATTCTCTATGTACCTGATTGACCGACGGTAATCTCATCTCTATACTTCGCCGCCATTGAGCCCTGATGGCGGAATTGGTAGACGCGGCGGATTCAAAATCCGTTTTCGCAAGAAGTGGGAGTTCGAGTCTCCCTCGGGGCACCAAAATTAAGAAAGGTCTTGCTTTGCAAGGCCTTTTTTTTCGTCTGTAGGAAAGTGCCCTCACCCACCGCCGTCCTGTAGGAGCTGGCTTGCCAGCGATCTTTTGATCTTTGCACCCTAGGCCGGCCCGACACCTCCCAAGGATTCACCCCATGGAACTGCTGCTGGAAACCGTCGCCCTGTTCTGCCTCAAGCTCGCTTACGAGACGGAAGATTCAAGTCCGATCCTGCGGGATGATTTGATGATGAGTGATTATGAGCGGGAGGTTTTTGGGTTGTTGGTGCGTAGGGGGGATGTTGAGGTGATCCACAGTAAAGTGGATGAATGCCTGAAGTTGGCGCTGAACGCTATCGGCGGTGTGGATACAGTCTTAGGCCGCGAGTTGAATAGGTTGGCGGAAGACTTCAGCGCTGCACGGACGATGGAGCAACTCGATGCGCCGCTTATCGGGCTCAAGGATTATCTGAAACACATTCTGTGATTGATGAAGTGGAGTGGCAGTCGTGGTCTTAGCATGACTGAAAGCTATCCAGTAAGGATTTCAATTGGGTGGCCGGCTACTCGATGCGATCTGGGATGGATGGGATGGCACACCCGACATGGACTTACGCCAAAGCCAACTAAATCCCGAACAGTTGCCGAGGGAATCCGGTCTCATCCGGGAAACCCATAGCCTTGAAGGTACAACCCGGCATAGCCGGCTTGCTGTCAATCAAATCCGCGACTTCGCTGATCCAGGTCGAGGCTGGTGCGACCTTCCGCAGAAGAAACCATATGACCGAGACTGATCCATACAACCGCTTGAGTGCGTGTTGATCTAGCCCTAGCGTCTGAAAATACGGTTCTGCGGGTACTGCCAACGGGTTAGGCGAAGCCTGATTCCAGATACGCGTATGGTGTGCACAGCGGTTGCGCAAATGGCTGATCTGTTGCATCCATCGGCTGAGCATCCTGGCGTTATCCAAGCCTAGGCGCGCGAGTATGAGATTCTGATACTTGCTACTAAGCAGTTCGAAGAACTCAGAAAGATCACCGAAATCCCATGCTTCTACCGCAACCCAAACGGGAATGGACTTACCGGCTCGAAAGTGCCACTGAATGCAGTCCTCTTTGCTCCGCGCAATGTGCGACTGCTGCTTCTGGCTCCACTCCACCCACTTGTTCCGCCTATTGCCGCTGCGGTCCGTGTACGGTTGAGTCCATTTTTGCAGGATGAATTTCGCATTGGGGTAAGCCATTGGGTCGTGATACCCAACCTCGTGAGCCATTACGGTCTTGAGGTGAACCTCCAACCGCTCGACCGCATCCAGCATAAGCATTCTCAATCGTTTATCGAACTTGTAAAGGTCTACGGCCGAGTTGAAGCAGGTGGCTGCCTGGAAAGTGTCCAGACGCAAAGGCTTGCCCGTGACCGGGCAAACGTCTTGCTGCAGGCCGTTCATTTTGAACTCTCGAGCCGGGTACCAATAACCGCTGAGGCGGTAATAGCCTAACTGCGCAAGCTTGCGCTCTGCACGTGAGGGGTCATGGATCTGCATACCCCTGCTGGCCAAAATCGCGACCAAATCAGTGTATGTACGGAACGGCTTCGGAGGGGCTGGGGTAGACAACTTCCATGTTCCAGAAACAAGAAGGCCCGAACGTAATGCCGGACTAAGCCAGCACCAGAGGATCGGGCGCGATTGAGGTCAATGCTGCCGTAGCCTAATGACCATGTCAAATCTGTACGTCGCATAAAACGCGGCAAACACTACGGTTTATGCGGATTTTCGACTGACGAGGCAGCGCGCTTATGCGCAGCCTAAAACAGTGCGCTGCAGATTGTTGTCGGGCCATTCCGAGAGTGCGGTAGGGATATTCTCTGCGATCCCCGATGCTAGTTTTCCTAGAGAAAGCGCTGAGCAAAGAGCTTATGAACGTTGCAGTAATGAGGCTTGCACGCTACCCTTCCGACGTCGCTGCCAATTCAGCGACCGGGTGTGGAAACCCGTGTAATTCAAGGCGCAACAGCGCCCCCATCACGTCTGCCGGCGCTTTTTTTGTGTCTGCGGCGTGAGTTATGGCGGCTGTGCGTGGGACGTCTTTGGGCGTGCCGGTTTCCTTGATTCCCGGTTTTCCACCCTGCGCACAGCTGTCACCCATTCGTGTGGAAACGAATGCGGCAGCTTCACATATCAAGGAGTCTGATAATGCGCAGCATCAATCCGTACAAATTTTGGCTTTTCCCTCAACGCGACTCCCAGTTGCGTATCGCCCCACCGTCCACCCTCTCCCACCGCCTCTCCCTCATCGGAGGTGGCAAATGACCGATCAACCAGAACTCCAAACCATCGGCCTGACACCCGCCATCTACTGCGCGGATCAACCACTGTTCCACGTTACTCGCGGCGTTCCCCTCGGCGATGCGTTATCCATGGCTTCTGATTTTCTGTTTCTCGCCAAGAAGCTGAACGAAGATGCCGCCTACGCCAGGGGCACCGACCGCCACGCCTGGGCTGGGCTGGGCTGGGCTGGGCTGGGCTGGGCATTATTTGACGGCGATGAGTAAGGCGGTGGTGGATGATGCGGTGAAGGTGCTGAATCGGGATCGGGACAATGAGCTGGCGTCTAAGCGGGCGGGGGCGAAGTCTGAAGGGTAGTGGCTGGGAAATGGCGGGATGGTTCTGATGTCGGTCGGTGAGGTGTGAAGTCAGGGGGAGCGGACTGCTTGGGATGATGGTAGGGCATTCAGCATTGATGTTGGATGGTCTGGCGCTTTCGCGAGCAAGCTTTGCTCCTACAGGGTTTGCGGTGAATTGACTGGCATTGTTAGCCCCGAGTTCTTTCGGGGCTTTCGACCTGCTGGTGATGTCCTGCACGTTGACCGCGATGATGCGTTTGTTGGTAAACACCACGTCGTCGCGCATGGATTTGCATGAGTCGATGGTTTCTCCCCTTCCAGTAGCAACCAAGCATGACTTCACGCCATCGGCTTACCCGACTCTTCCCGCCCCGCCGCCCGCACTGCAACCTCAATCGCCCGAACGCTGATCGCCGCAAATATCGCCGTCATCAGCACCCCGTTGAACCCCAGCAAAATCGCTAGAATCCGCGAGACGCCAAGTTTCGGCACGAGCTCTCCATAGCCAATGGTCAAACCGGTCACGAAGCCGAAATAGATGCCGTCAAAAGGATTCCAGCCCTCCAGCTTGCTGATGATGAGGCCGAACAGCACGATCAGAAAAATCAGTACGGAAAAGATCGGCCAGACAACGCGCAAGTAGAACCCGAATGCTTTGAAGAATTCTCGACGGACGTGCGATGCATGAGTGGGCTTCATGTCATGGGCTTCCTGAGGTTAGCCTGAGCGGCAGGCGTATTAACACTCGATCAGCTTGGCACAAGTGCGGGAAACTGGTGGCCAACTGATCCACTCCCCTCCCGTCTTGATCACATCCTTGATTCCCCCCCGCCCATGACGTCGGCCAGTCGGCGCGGTGCATCAGCAGCGGGTTGGGGGTGGTTCAAGCATGATTCGCGATAGCGTTGCACATCGTCCCCGACCATTCAGGGACGACGCCTTTGGCCGCACTCTTCTAGACTCAATAGAAGGTCGTAGAAAGAACCGAACACGTCGCTTTGGTGCAGTTAAATCATAAGCAGCGTGGCAATCTGCTTTTTATGCCCTTTAAGAGGTGCGGCAAAGACCGCACCGGGCACAACAAGATGCCCGCCAAGGGTGCCCTGGCCACCGGCCTGAAATTGCCACGATACCGTGACGTGGTGTGAGTGCCGCAGCCGACACTTTCGGACGACCGACAACCATCTGGTTTGTCCGTGACCGTGAGGATTGCTGTATGCCTGATGAGATGTTGCACCTGCCGATGGTCAACAGCCTGCTGGAGCGCCATAAGGGCTGCCCGGGGGCGCTGTTGCCCATTCTTCATGAGATTCAGGCGGGCATCGGTTACATCCCCGATGCCGCCATCCCCGAGATTGCCCACGCGCTCAATCAGAGTCAGGCGGAGATTCGCGGGGTGATCAGCTTTTACCATGACTTCCGTACCGCGCCGCCGGCCCGGCATATCCTGCGGCTGTGCCGGGCTGAATCCTGCAAGAGTCGTGGCGCCGAGCAGCTTGCCGCGCAGTTGCGCGAACGCCTGCAACTGGACGACCACGGCAGTAGCGCCGACGGCAGCATCAGTTTGCGGCCGGTGTATTGCCTCGGTGCTTGCGCCTGTTCGCCGGCTCTGGAGCTTGATGGTCAGGTGCATGCGCGGCTCAGTGCCGAGCGTCTCGATGCTTTGCTCGACGCTTGCCGGGAGGACGTATGAGCCTCTATCTATCCTGTGATTCGCTGGCCCGTGCCGTGGGTGCCGATGTGGTGGCGTCTGCCCTTGCCAGTCAGGATCTGCAACGCACCAGTTCTCGTGGCCTGTACTGGCTGGAACCGTTATTGGAAGTCGACACCTCGCAAGGCCGTATCGGCTTCGGCCCGCTGACCGCTGCCGATGTGCCGTCCGTGCTCGATGCGCTGCACGGCGATCCGTCCTCGCACCCACTGGCCTTGGGCCTGGTGGAAGAATTGCCGTATCTGAAGACCCAACAACGTTTGCTGTTCGCCCGAGCAGGCATCACCCGGCCGCTGTCGCTGGACGATTACCGAGCCCACGGTGGTTTCGAAGGTTTAAACAGGGCCGTCGCCGTTGGTGGCGAGCAAACCGCAACGGAAGTGTTCGATTCAGGCCTGCGTGGCCGTGGCGGCGCAGCCTTCCCCGCCGGGATCAAATGGCGAACGGTTCGCGCCACCCAGGCTGCGCAGAAATACATTGTGTGCAACGCCGACGAAGGCGACTCCGGCACCTTCGCCGACCGCATGTTGATGGAAGGCGATCCCTTCCTGCTGATCGAGGGCATGGCCATTGCCGGCATCACCGTTGGCGCCAGTTATGGCTACATCTATGTGCGCTCGGAATATCCACAGGCCGTCGCCACGCTGAACGAGGCGCTGGAGATTGCCCGGTCCAACGGTTACCTCGGCGCCAATGTCGGCGGCAGCGGCTTAGCCTTCGATATGGAAGTGCGCGTCGGAGCCGGCGCTTACATCTGCGGTGAAGAAACCGCGTTGCTGGACTCGCTCGAAGGCAAGCGCGGGATTGTCCGCGCCAAGCCGCCGATCCCTGCGTTGAAGGGCCTGTTCGGCTTGCCGACGCTGGTGCACAACGTGCTGACGCTGGCCTCGGTGCCGCTGATTCTGGCCAAGGGCGCGCAGTTCTATCGTGATTACGGCATGGGACGCTCGTTGGGCACCATGCCTTTCCAACTGGCGGGCAATATTCGTCACGGCGGTCTGGTGGAACGAGCCTTTGGCCTGACCCTGCGCGAACTGGTGGAAGACTACGGCGGTGGCACCGCCAGTGGCCGACCGCTGAAAGCCGCTCAGGTCGGCGGCCCGCTCGGCGCCTGGGTGCCGCCCTCGCAGTTCGATACGCCGCTGGATTACGAGGCCTTCGCCGGCATCGGCGCGATGCTCGGTCACGGTGGTGTAGTGGTCGCGGACGACAGCCTGGACATGGCCCACATGGCGCGTTTCGCCATGCAATTCTGCGCCGAAGAATCCTGCGGCAAATGCACCCCCTGCCGTATCGGCTCGACCCGGGGCGTGGAGGTGATTGATCGCCTGTTGGCGGCGCCGGACCAGAGCGGTCGCGATGAGCAGGCCATCATCCTCAAGGACCTGTGCGACACGATGCAATACGGTTCGCTGTGCGCCTTGGGCGGCATGGCCCCCTTTCCGGTGGTCAGCGCCCTCAAGTACTTCCCCGCCGACTTCGGTCTGCAAGCCTCGGAGGCCGACCAATGATCACCCTCTTCGACCCGAAAACCGATATCGATCTTGGAACGCCGGCCCGCGACAGCCAGGTGCAAGTCACCCTGAACATCGACGGCCGCAGCATCAGCGTGCCCGAAGGCACTTCGGTGATGCGCGCCGCGGCGCTGCTGGGCACCACCATTCCGAAACTGTGTGCCACTGACAGTCTCGAAGCGTTCGGCTCCTGCCGCATGTGCCTGGTTGAGATCGACGGCATGCGCGGCTACCCGGCGTCCTGCACCACGCCGGTCACCGAAGGCATGACCGTGCACACCCAGACGCCGAAGCTCGCGACCTTGCGCCGCAACGTCATGGAACTGTACATCTCCGATCACCCGCTGGATTGCCTGACCTGCTCGGCCAACGGCAACTGCGAGCTGCAAACCGTCGCCGGCCAGGTTGGCCTGCGGGAGGTGCGTTACGGCTATGAAGGCGACAACCATCTGGCCGACGTGAAGGACACATCCAATCCGTATTTCGATTACGACCCGAGCAAGTGCATCGTCTGCAACCGCTGTGTGCGCGCCTGCGAAGAAACCCAGGGCACCTTTGCCCTGACCATTACCGGGCGCGGTTTCGAATCCCGGGTCGCGGCCGCCGGAGGCGAGAACTTCCTCGACTCCGAATGCGTGTCCTGCGGTGCCTGTGTGCAAGCCTGCCCCACCGCGACCTTGATGGAAAAAAGCGTGGTCGAACTGGGCCAGCCCGAACGCAGCGTGATCACCACCTGTGCCTATTGCGGCGTGGGCTGCTCGTTCCGCGCCGAGATGAAAGGCGACAAGCTGGTGCGCATGGTTCCCGACAAGAACGGCCAGGCCAACCACGGCCACTCGTGCGTCAAAGGGCGCTTTGCCTGGGGCTACGCCACCCACCCGGATCGAATCACCAAGCCGATGATCCGCCAGCACATCAACGATCCTTGGCAGGAAGTCAGCTGGGATGAAGCGGTGACCTACGCCGCCAGCGAACTCCGCCGGTTGCAGCAAAAGTACGGCCGCGATTCCATTGGTGGCATCACCTCCAGCCGCTGCACCAACGAAGAAACCTATCTGGTGCAGAAACTGGTGCGCGCCGCGTTCGGCAACAACAACGTCGACACCTGCGCGCGCGTCTGCCACTCGCCGACCGGCTATGGCTTGAAACAAACCCTGGGCGAGTCCGCCGGCACTCAGAGTTTCGACTCGGTGATGCAGGCCGACGTGATCCTGGTGATGGGCGCCAACCCCAGCGACGCCCACCCGGTGTTCGCCTCCCAACTCAAACGCCGCCTGCGTGAAGGTGCGCGACTCATCGTCATCGACCCACGCCGCATTGACCTGGTGGACTCGGTACACGCCCGCGCCGAACTGCACCTGGCCCTGCGCCCGGGCACCAACGTCGCCATGCTCAACGCGCTGGCCCACACCATCGTCACCGAAGGCCTGCTCGACCAGGCCTTTATCGACGCCCGTTGCGAGGGCAGCGATTTCGCCCGCTGGAGCGAGTTCGTCAGCCGCGCGGAAAACGCGCCGGAAGTGCTTGGCGACATTTGCGGCGTAAACGCTGCCGACATCCGCGCCGCCGCCCGTCTTTACGCGGGCGCTGGCAATGCGGCGATCTACTACGGCCTGGGCATCACCGAGCACAGCCAAGGCAGCACCGCGGTCATGGGCATCGCCAACCTCGCCATGGCCACCGGCAACATCGGCCGCGAAGGCGTCGGTGTGAACCCGCTGCGCGGACAGAACAACGTCCAGGGCTCTTGCGACATGGGCTCCTTCCCCCACGAGCTGCCCGGCTACCGGCACATCTCCAACGAGGTAGTTCGGGCGCAATTCGAACAAGCGTGGAACGTGACCTTGCAACCCGATCCGGGACTGCGCATTCCCAACATGTTCGAGTCTGCACTGGCCGGCAGTTTCAAAGGCCTGTATTGCCAAGGCGAAGACATCGCCCAGAGCGACCCGAATACCCAGCACGTCACCGCGGCCCTGTCGGCCATGGAATGCGTGGTGGTGCAGGACATTTTCCTCAACGAAACCGCCCGGTTTGCCCACGTGTTCCTGCCGGGCAGTTCGTTCCTGGAAAAAGACGGCACCTTCACCAACGCCGAGCGCCGCATTTCCCGGGTGCGCAAGGTCATGGAGCCGCTGGGCGGCAAGGCTGACTGGGAAGGCACCGTGGCGCTGGCCAACGCCTTGGGCTACCCGATGAATTACACGCATCCGTCGCAAATCATGGATGAAATCGCCAGCCTGACGCCGACCTTTACCAACGTCAGCTACGCCGCACTGGACAGCCACGGCAGCCTGCAATGGCCGTGCAACGCCGCGGCACCGGACGGCACGCCGACCATGCACATCGAGGAGTTCGTGCGCGGCAAGGGGCGCTTCATGCTCACCGGCTACGTGCCCACTGAAGAGAAGGTCAACAATCGTTATCCGCTGCTGCTGACCACCGGGCGCATCCTCAGTCAGTACAACGTCGGTGCTCAGACACGGCGAACCGAAAACGTCGCCTGGCACGATGAAGACCGCCTGGAAATCCACCCGACCGACGCCGAGAGCCGTGGCATCAACGAAGGCGACTGGGTCGGTATCGGCAGCCGCGCCGGCCAGACCGTGCTGCGTGCGCGGGTCACCGAACGGGTTGCTCCAGGCGTGGTGTACACCACCTTCCACTTCCCGGAATCGGGGGCTAACGTCATCACCACCGACAACTCCGACTGGGCCACCAACTGTCCGGAGTACAAGGTCACCGCCGTGGAAGTCAGCCGCGTCTATCACCCTTCCGAGTGGCAAAAACGCTATCAGGCATTCAGCGACGAACAGGACCGCTTGCTCAAAGATCGCCGTCAGGCGCGTGGCGCTAAAGCGGAGGTGCGCCGATGAGTACGCAGAACCTGATCAAGATGGCCAACCAGATCGCCCTGTATTTCGCCACCGAACCGGACCAGAAAGTGGCCGTGCTCGGTGTGCGTAATCATCTGCAGATGTACTGGACGCCGGGCATGCGCAAGGAATTGCTGGCCTGGCAGACAGCGCATCACGGGGCGGATTTGCACCCGCTGGCGCAGGCGGCGGTCAGTGGCGCGGGGTGGGAGGCTTAGGCTCATACGAACTCAAGATTGACCCAAAACCTGTAGGAGTGAGCCTGCTCGCGATGAGGGCAGTACATTCAGCATTGATGTTGACTGCACTGACCCTATCGCGAGCAGGCTCGCTCCTACAGGGGGTTTGTGTAACTGACTGACATCCGGGATGAGCCCCGAGTTTTTCGGGGCCTTCGATCACTCAGATCAAAGCAAATGCTTGGAAATCAGCTTCGAAATTTCCACCATCGATGTCCTGCCGGTGAACTCGAACTTCACCTTCCCCAGCGATGAAAAATAAATCTCCAACTCGGAATCCAGGTCAAACGTGCCGGACGTTTCCACCGAATACGCCACGATATTTTTGTACGGCAGCGAGGTGAAGTCTTTCTTGCTGCCGGTGAGGCCCTGGACGTTGACCGCGATGATCCGCTTGTTGGTAAACACCACGCCATCGCGCATGGATTTGTAGGAGTCAATGACCTGCTCCCCGTCCAGTAGCAACGCGGTGACGCGTTCGGCGTATTCGTCGTTCTGCTTGAGTTTGAAGAAGCCTTTGTTGTTGAAATCAATCATCTGTCATTCCCTGTTTTTCAAATGAACACCTAAGCCGGATGCACGGGCAACACCACCAACGCCTCCAGCCCGCCCTTCGACCGATTACGCAGTTTCAGTTCCCCGCCATGCTCCAACACTATCGCCCGCGCCGCCGATAATCCCAACCCCACACCGCCGGTGCTTTTGTTGCGCGATCCTTCCATGCGAAAGAACGGCGCAAACACTTGCTCAAGGCTGGCCTCCGGAATCCCCGGCCCACGGTCCAGTACTTTGATCCGCACTTCCCCTGCATCAGGGATCAGCTCAATCGCCGGCTCACTCCCGTACTTGATCGCGTTATCCAGCAAATTGGTCATCACCCGCTTCAGCCCCAGCGGTCGCCCGAGATACACCCGCCGCAACGGCCCGCTGAAGGCAATCTCGACACCCTGATCCCGATAATCATCCAGCAAGGTTTGCAGCAGTTCAGCCAGATCAAACTGGGTCGCCGGTTCAAGCCGCGCATCATCGCGAAAAAATTCCAGCGCCGAATTGATCATCGCCTGCATTTCATCCACGTCACGAAACAGCCGCTGCTGTTGCTCGCTGTCTTCGATGAATTCCCCGCGCAAACGCATCCGCGTCAGGGGCGCGCGCAGGTCGTGGGAGATCGCGGCGAGCATTTGCGTGCGGTCGCGGATGAAGTGTTGCAGCTGGGCCTGCATGGCGTTGAAGGCCAGGATCGCCTGGCGGATTTCCTGGGGGCCGAGGGGTTCGATGGGGGGCGCGCGGAAGTCCACGCCGAAACGTCGGGCGCCTTCGGCGAAGTGTTGCAAAGGAGTGGCGAGGCGGCGGGTGGCGATCAGTGTGACGAGGGTGGTGGAGATGAGTACCAGCAAGAGGACGATCAGGTAGCGCGGCGTGTCGTCGAGACCCCAATTGCGCGAGTGTGCGGCGAACATCAGCCAGGAGGCGTCCGGCAGCTCGATCAGTAGCGCGTAATGCGCGTCCGCTGAGTTTTCCGTCCAGTCAGCCGGCTCATAGACCTGAATACGACCAGCGAACTTAAGCAACGGATGCAGGACGGTCGAGCCGATTTCGGAATCCAGGTCCTCCACCGTTGGCAGATTGAGCTCACGTCGATCAAGGTGCCAACTGACGATGAAGCCCTCATCGCTGACGGCGTGCGCCAGTTGGCTGCGCAGCGGTGCCGGGGCGGCCTGGATGATGCGGGTGATGGCGGCCATTTTGTCCAGCAGCCCGGTTTCGGTCAGCGGCGGGCGCGCCCACACGCCGGCCAGTTGGATAAACAGCCCGTTGAGCGCCAGTGAAATAAGCATGGCCAGGATAATGGTCAACGCGATCCAGCGCGCCACCGTGTCCCGGCGAATCTGCTTCAGCCAGCTCATCGCCGGGTCACGCTGGGGGTGAATAGATAACCGCCGTTGCGCACCGTGCGAATCATCGCCGGGCGCTTGGTGTCAGACTCGAGTTTGCGCCGCAGGCGGCTGACTTGCACATCGATGCTGCGATCAAACGCGTCATGGCAATGCCCGCGCGCCAGGTCCAGCAACTGCTCGCGGGTGAGGATGCGCTGGGGATGTTCGACGAAGACCAGCAGCAAATCGAACTCACCGGCCGAGAGCGGGATCATCACGTTGTCCGGCGAGCGCAGTTCACGGCGCGTGACGTCGAGGTGCCAGTCGGCGAAGTCGATCAATGGCCGTGGGCGCTCCTGCATTGCGGGGCGACGCTCGTCCACGCGCCGCAGCACGGCGCGCACCCGGGCCAGCAGCTCGCGGGCGTCGAAGGGTTTGGTCAGGTAATCATCGGCGCCGAGTTCGAGGCCGACGACCCGGTCGCTGAGTTCGCCCATGGCAGTCAGCATGATCACCGGCATGGCGTAGCGAATCCGCAGTTGCTGACACAGGATCAGTCCACTGTCCCCCGGCAACATCACGTCAAGAATGATCAGGTCCGGCGGCTGTCGCTCGATGGCCGCCCACAGCGACGCGCCGTCGGTGGCGACCTCGACGCTGTAGCCGTGCTGCACGAAGAATTTTTTCAGCAGATCGAGGACTTCAAGGTCGTCGTCCACAATTAAAAGGCTGTTCACCGAAGGTCACTTAAGGGGCCGAATTGAACCGCCATCTAAAACTATTCACGGCAGCGCGTCATATATTTCAATCCTGCAATAAAACGTCGGCGTCGCAATAATCCAGACATCTTTGCGCAAGGCTTGGGGCTCAGCATTTCGGCGAATTCCTCCCGAGACTTGTGTCCATGTTGCCTTTCAAATGTGCTCCCTGGCTGGCCCGTAACACTTCGATTGCCGTGCTGGCCGCCGGGCTGGCGGGTTGCAACAGCCAACCGCCTGCGTCCGCCACCGTGAACTGCGCCGAAATCGGCTATTCGGTGTACGACCCGGTGGAACCGTTCAACCGCGGTATCTTTGCCTTCAATCGGGTGGCCGATGACTATGCCTTGGCGCCGGTCGCTCGTGGCTATCGCTACTTGCCGAACTTTTTCCAGATAGGTGTGCATAACTTTGTCGCGAACTTTGGCGAGCCCAAGGTCTTTATCAATGACCTGCTGCAAGGCAACCCGATGCGCTCGGTCAACACTTTTGGGCGTTTCGCGCTGAACACCACGGTCGGCGTGGTGGGCTTGATCGATGTGTCCGGCATGGCCGGCATCCCGCGTCACGACGCGGACTTCGGCCAGACATTTGGGGTGTGGGGCATCGGCGGCGGTCCGATCGTCGAACTGCCCTTGTTCGGCACCTCGAACAGCCGCGATGCGGCCGGGCGAGTGCTGAGTTTTGTGGTCGATCCGTTCGGCAGCAACAGCGATACCGTGGACACGCTGTCCACTATCAACACGGTTGGCGGCATCGTCGATGGTCGAGCAGAAGCGTTACCGCTGACCGACAGCCTGCAAAAACTGCCGGACTATTACAGCGCCTTGCGCAACGTGGTGGCCGAGCATCGCGCTGCTTATGTGGCGGATGGCAAGCAAGGCTCAGCGCAAACAACCAAACCTCAATGCGAAGGAGCACCGGCCGATGGTTTCTGAAAGCAATCATTTGACGCTGCAACAGCGAGTGACCCGGCAGGACTCGGTCAATCTGCACTGCCGGGAAATCACCCTGCGCCTGTCACCGGACTGCCGCCAACTGGTGCTCAGCCGCTACACCGAACACTACGGCCCGGCGGTGGTGCGCTGGATCGAGCGCAGTCATACGGTGTCGCTGAGCGAGCTGTTTCGCTGGCTGGTGGCCAATGGGGAAACCAGTGTCATGAGAGCGGACAGACTTTCGCTGCCTTGATGAACCCTCAAGCCTTCGGGTGTGAGTGATGCCGAAACGATCATCGCTTGTTACAGATTCAGCTGAAAGCCAGTGGCCATCAGATAATCCTGGCCCCTGGCTACGCTATCATCGCGCGCTCTGTGCACCAAGAGTCTTGAACCTGCATGCCCATGTCTTCGCCATTCCCTGACAGCCATCGCTCTCTGCCACCGGTCCTCGCCGGCCCGCTGTTGCGGCGTCTGGAACCCTCGCGCCTGGTGCTCTGGCTGGTAGGAACCCGGGCCTTGTCGCTGACCTTGCGCCTGCAAGGTGTCGGTGACATTCGCCTCGATGCCGGGCAATGCACGGTCATCCCGATTGGCAAGCATGCCTTCGTTCATCTGATCGATGTGCCGCTGTCGACCGCCCTGCCCTGCGACACCCGGATCGACTATGACCTGCTGATTGATGACGCATTGGAAGGCATCGCCGACTGGGCGCCTCATTTGCTGTACGGCGAAGCCCGTTGCCCGAACTTTGTCTTGCGTTCGCGCATCGATCAGTTGCTGCACGGTTCCTGCCGCAAACCTCACCACCCGGCAGCCGACGGCTTGCTGTGCGTCGACCGTTTTCTGGCGACGGAACATGCCGCGACGGAGCGCCCGGCCCTGCTGATGATGAGCGGCGATCAGGTTTACGCCGACGATGTCGCCGGGCCGATGTTGCGGGCGATCCATGCCCTGATCGAGCAACTGGGGCTGTTCGAAGAACACCTCGAAGGCGCGGTGGTCAGCGACAGCGCCAAACTCTACGAGCACCCTGCCAGTTACTACCATCGTGCGGATTTGTTACCGGCGCTTGAGAGCAACAAAACCTTGCGCGAGCGATTTTTCGGCGGGGCGCGTAAGCCGATTTTCACCAGCAGCAGTGCCGACAACCATCTGGTGACATTCGCCGAAGTCATGGCCATGTACCTGCTGGTCTGGTCGCCGACACCCTGGACGCTGATCGCGCCACAACCACCGGCGCTGACGCCCGAAAGGCGCAAACGTTATGCCCTTGAACAGACGCGCATTGATGACTTCAAGGTGGGCCTGGGCGGTGTCGCGCGGGCGATGGCGCATCTGCCGTGCCTGATGATTTTCGACGACCATGACATTACCGATGACTGGAATCTGTCTGCGCAATGGGAGGAAACGGCCTACGGCCATCCGTTCTCCAAGCGCATCATCGGCAACGCGCTGCTCGCCTACATGCTGTGCCAGGGCTGGGGCAACAACCCGGATGCGTTCGGCGGTGTGCTGGAAAAAGCCCGCTTATTGAGTGCCACCGGGCACGACCACTATCTCGACAGCGACGTTCAGGACGCTCTGATCGATGAGCTGCTGGTTTTTCAACACTGGCATTACGTGCTGCCGACCAGCCCGGCGCTGGTGGTCATCGACACCCGCACCCGACGCTGGCGCAGCGAGATGAATCTCAAGCAACCCTCGGGTCTGCTGGACTGGGAAGCGCTCAGCGAACTGCAACAGGAACTGCTCGATCACCCGTCGGCGATCATCGTTTCACCGGCGCCGATCTTCGGCGTCAAACTGATCGAAACCGTGCAACGCGTCTTCAGCTGGTGCGGTTATCCCTTGCTGGTCGATGCGGAAAACTGGATGGCCCACCGCGGCGCGGCCCAGGTGATCCTGAACATCTTCCGACACTCGCGCACACCGGGTAACTACGTGGTGCTGTCGGGTGACGTGCATTATTCCTTCGTCTACGAAGTCCTGATCCGACACCGCAAGGCCGGTCCGAGGATCTGGCAGATCACCAGCAGCGGCATCAAGAACGAATTCCCGCCCGCGCTGCTCGAGTGGTTCGACCGCCTCAACCGCTGGCTCTACTCACCGCGCTCACCGCTCAACTGGCTGACCAAACGCCGCCGCATGCGCATCATTCCGCACACGCCTGAACATGCGGAAGCGGGTGAACGATTGTGGAATTCGGCGGGGATCGGCCAAGTGTTCTTCAATGAAAAGGGACAACCGCAGGAAATCTATCAGCACAACTCAAACGGTGTGCCGAAGACGCGGATGATTGCGCCTGACAATGACGACTGAAAGTGTGAACCACCATGGACCTCAGCCGAACCCTGATCATCGGCAACTCCGGCGCTGGCAAAAGTTGGCTGGCTAAACGACTGGCCGAACACCTTCATGCGCCGTGGACCGATCTTGATCGGGTTCACTGGGTGTCGAATGAATGCAGCATCGTCCGACCTCGCTCCGAAGCATTGGGTATGGCGCGCGTGCTGGCCGATGAAGAACGCTGGGTGATTGAGGGTGTTTACGGCTGGATCGTCAGCGAACTGATCCACCGTGCGACAGCGCTTGTCTGGCTGTGTGTTGAAGACCAAACGTGCGTCGCTAATATCCGTCAGCGAGAAAACAGGCTGGACGATGACGAGTTGCTGATAGCGTTGCTGGAATGGGCCGGCAGTTACCATGTTCGAGAAGACTTCAGTGGGTTTTTCGCACACCGGCAACTGTTCGAAGGGTTCAGCGGGGCAAAGATCAAACTCAGGGATCGAAGTGAAATCACGGCCTTCGTGAACACTCCTCCCGACTCATCTCACGGCTTTTAAAAAGGATAGGTATGTTTGCACGGAGCAAGTTAGTCCCCGAACTGATGGTCAGCGACATCAAGGAAAGCCTGCATTTCTGGACCTCTTTAGTTGGTTTCAATATTGCCTACGAGCGTCCGGAAGCGGGTTTCGCCTACCTCGATAACAACGGCGTGCAAATCATGCTGGAGCAATACGCTCCAGACGAAGGCCAGTGGATGACCGGGACATTGGAAGCGCCGTTTGGTCGGGGCATCAACTTTCAGATCACTGTAGATCTCGTCGAGCCGATACTCCAACGATTGGCCGAAGTTGAATGGCCGCTGTTTCGTCCCTGCACCGATGTCTGGTATCGCGCTGATGCGGTGGAGGTCGGGCAACGGGAGTTTCTGGTACAGGATCCGGATGGGTATCTGGTTCGGTTGGTGGAGAGTTTGGGGGAGCGACGGTGTTTGTCTGGCCACAGTTCGGTGTAGATGGATCGCGGGGAAATCGGATAGGGATTACGTCGGTCTCGGAAACGTCCTTTGGCTCGTCAATGGATACTTAGCACTTTCGCTATCCAATCGGGAGAGACGCATGCAGAAGGTCGAACACTCAGCAAGTCGCAAACAGAGTGAAGAGATCGCTTGGGCCGAGTCCGAAGCAACCGATGAAACAACTTATCTCCTGAGCTCCAAAGCCAACGCTGAACGTTTACTCAAGTCGATTGATAATCTTCGTGCAGGACAAACCTTAGCAAGAAGACTGATTACGCTGGCGGAGACTCCGCCCCTGTAGGAACAGTCGAAGGCTCGCGGCACGTCCGGCAGTTCCTACAGGCAAACATATGTCAGGTCGAGCTCACCGCCCGACCAACCCCTCTGACAATCATCTCCACTTCCCGCTCATCAATCGTCAACGGTGGCAGCAGGCGGATGGTCTTGCCCCGTGTCACGTTGATCAGCAAGCCGTGGTCGCGTGCGGCGATCAGGGTCAGGTCGCGGATCGGTTGCTTGAGTTCGATGCCGATCATCAGGCCTTGACCACGAATCGCCAGGACGTTCGGGTCGTCGTCCAGTTCGGCACGCAGTCTTGTTAGCAGGCGTTCGCCCTGGAGTCTGGCGTTTTCCAGCAGGCCCTGTTCTTCGATGATGTCCAGCACCGTGCAGCCGACCCGGCACGCCAGCGGATTGCCGCCGAAGGTGCTGCCATGGCTGCCGGGGGTGAACAGATCGGCGGCTTTGCCTCGGGCCAGGCAGGCGCCGATCGGGATGCCATTGCCGAGGCCCTTGGCCAGGGTCATGACGTCCGGGACGATGCCTTCGTGCTGGAAGGCGAACCACTGGCCAGTACGGCCGATGCCAGTCTGGATTTCGTCGAGCATCATCAGCCAGCCGCGCCGGTTGCACCGTTCGCGCACGGCTTTCAGGTAACCGGGAGGCGCCAACTGCACGCCGCTTTCGCCCTGAATCGGTTCCATCAGAATCGCCACGATGCGCGGGCCGTGGGCTTTCTGCACCTTTTCCAGCGCGTCGAAGTCGCCGAATGGCACCCTGACGAAGTCGCCGGGCAACTTATTGAATCCCAGGCGCACGGCCGGGCCGTCGCTGGCGGATAACGTGCCCAGCGTCCGGCCATGGAAGGCGTTTTCCATAACTACCACCAGCGGTTGCTCGATACCTTTGTGCCAACCGTAAAGCCGTGCGAGCTTCAGCGCGGTTTCATTGGCTTCGGCACCGGAGTTGTTGAAAAACGCCCGCTCCATGCGCGACAGCTTTGTCAGTTTCTGCGCCAACCGCTGTTGCCAGTCGATGCTGTAGAGGTTGGAGGTGTGCAACAGCAGCCCGGCCTGCTCGCTGATCGCCGACACGATTTTGGGATGAGAGTGGCCGACATTGGTCACCGCCACACCCGCCACCGCATCCAGATACTCACGTCCCTCCTGATCCCACAGTCGAGTGCCCAGACCTTTGCTGAAACTCAGGGCCATAGGTTGGTAAGTGGTCATCAGGCAAGCGGCGGTCATGACATCAAGCTCCATCAATTGTCGGTGTTTTTGCAGTATGGTTAGCCACCTGAGCTGGATAAACGCTGCAACACTTCAATCATCTTAAAGCTGAGCTTGATAATGGATTTATTCCTGGCAATGACGGTTTACGTCAGAGTGGTCGAAGCCGGCAGCATGACGGCCGCCGCCCAGCAGTGCGAAATGTCCACGACCATGGTGGGCAATCACCTTCGCGCGCTGGAGCAACGTCTGGGCGTGCGCTTGTTGAACCGGACGACACGGCGCCAGCGACTGACGGAATTTGGCTCCGCTTATTACCAGCGCTGTCTGGAGGTGCTGGGGCTGGTGGCCGATTCCGAACGCCTGGCCGAACAGAGCCAGGACACGCCGAGCGGGACCTTGCGCATCACCGCCCCGCTGACCTTCGGCACTGAAAAGCTGGCGCCGGCGCTCAGCGAGTTCACCCTGCGTTACCCGCAAGTCAAACTGGACGTGGTGCTCACCAACGGGCGGCCCGACCTTCTCGAAAACGGCCTCGACGTGGCGTTTCGCCTGGGCGCTATTGAGCCGTCCAACCTGATCGCCCGCCCGCTCATCGACTACACGCTGACCATGTGCGCTTCGAAGGCCTATCTGGCTCGCCGGGGCACACCGGAAAAACCCGAAGACCTGCAACACCACGACTGCTTGTCCTTTGCCTATCCGGTTGGCGATGACTGGCAATCCGTGGAAAAGCAATGGCGCCTGAGCGGGCCGGAAGGCGAAGTCATGGTGGCCGTCAGAGGCCCGATGCTGATCAACAGCTCGGCCGGGCTACATCAGGCCGCTCGAACCGGGATGGGCATCGTGATGTTGCCCGATGCATTGGTCGAGCAGGATTTGCGTAACGGAAAACTGGTGGCGTTGATGCAGAACTATCGACTGCCGAGCCGGCCAATGCACTTGGTGTACGCCCAGGATCGCTACCGATTGCCGAAATTGCGTCGCTTCGTCGACTTCGCCATGCAGTTGTGGGCCAAGCACTAGCGGGGGCAATACGCCATGCACTAATCTCCACGGCTGACGGGTCACTTTGATATCAGTGCAAGGAGAGCGGTGATGGGTGAAGCATCGAATATCGAGCCGTTGAAATTCAATGTGTCGGATTTGAACGAGGACATGCTGCACACCATTCTGGAACTGGTCAGTGACGGCATTTGGGACTGGAACGCCAACACCGGGTTCGTCTACCGCAATCCCGGATGGTACGAAATGCTCGGCTACGCGCCTCACTCCCTGGACAACACCGTGTTTACCTGGGAAAACGTGATGCACCCCGACGATTACCCGCGGGTGATGGCGTTGTTTGATGCTTACCTGAATCAACACGCGCCGGGCTATCAAGCCGAGTACCGTTGCCGCAAGCAAGACGGCAGTTATACCTGGATCGAAGATCGCGGCTACGTGCTGGCACGCAATGTCGACGGATCGGTGGCGCGGATGGTCGGCGCGCACCGCAGCATCGAAGACAAGAAACGCCTTTTCGAGGAGATGGAACGGCGCAATCAATCCCTCGAAGCCATCGTCGAAGAACGCACCCGGGAACTATCGCGGGTCAATCAGCAGCTGCAAATTCAACTTGAAGAAAACCGCAAACTGGCGGAAACCGATGCGCTGACATCGATCGCCAATCGCTATCGCCTGGAAAAAGCCCTGCCCCAGGAATGCGACCGTGCCCAGCGCTTTCGGCAGCCGCTGTCACTGATCGCCATGGACATCGATGACTTCAAGAACATCAACGATTACTACGGCCATGCCCTGGGAGATGCGGCGTTGGTGCAGGTCGTCGAGAGCGTGAATCGTTGCGTGCGCTACGGCGATCTATTGGCCCGCTGGGGCGGCGACGAGTTCATCCTCATCCTGCCCAATACCTCGCTGACCGACGCCAGATCCTTCGCCGAAAAAATCCGCCATGGCCTCTCGAGCCTGCCGCCGGTGGGAGAGTTTCAGGTGACCATGAGTTTTGGCGTGGTCCAGCGCTTTGAAGAAGAGCAACAGACCGGTCTTCTGGCCAGGGCCGATCAGGCGCTGTATCGGTCGAAGATTGCGGGCAAGAATGTGATTTCCGGATGAGCACCGTCCTGCATGTCCGTGATGTACTGCCCTCGGAAGTGGAATCCGTGCGGCTTTTTCTTGAGCAGAACGGCTGGGCTCACCGCCTGGGATCAACCGACCATTTTGCGCAATTGATCGCCAACTCCCAACGCACTGCGCTTGCCGTGAAGGACGCCCACATCGTCGGTTTCGCCCGTGGCATCACCGACGGCCTGTCCAACGGTTATCTGTCGATGGTTGTCGTGTCCGGGCAGCATCGACGTGAAGGCGTTGGTCGGGCACTGGTCGAGCATGTCATGGGTGAGAACACCGACATCACCTGGCTTCTGCGCGCGGGCCGTGAAGGCGCTGCGGAATTCTTTTCGCGCCAGGGCTTTGAACCGTCGAGCATCGCGATGGAGCGCCCGCGCAGGCGATAGCCAAAACGCCCTTCACATCCCCGCCTTCACCAGCACCGGTTTTTCCTGATATCGATCCGGGTATAGCTGTTTCAGCTGCGCGACTTTCGGCAGGTCGTTGATCACCATGTACGGATACGTCGGGTGCTCGGTCAGAAAGTCCTGATCTTCCTCCTCCGCCGGGTTATCTGGGCATCGCCCTGGATCAAAGGCCTGGCGCAGTCGCTGCGCGAACTGGTGCGGCTGGAACACGGTTTTGTGCAACCGGTGCTGGAGCGTTTCTCCCTGACCGATCTGTTACAGGACATCTTCCAGAAATTCGAACTCACCACCCAAGCGCGGCAAAGTCACCGTCAGCGACACCGGCCCCGGCATCGCTCCCGAATTGCGCGAAGGTTTGTTTCTGCGCCCGTCGGAACTGGCTCAAACGTTACAAACCTGCGCCGACGCCACTCCCATCTGGTGCATCTTCGACAACACCGCCAGTGGCGCGGCGACGACCAACGCGCTGGAGCTTCAACGAATGACGCCTCCACGCCGAAAATGATGACCAACCGCCTGTTCATCCGTGACAACTCAGGTCAGGTCCAATAGATTAGGCGGCCTGAAAAGGCCCTGTGCTTTCTCGCCTAAACCCAAGTTAAAAGAAGTAGTGAAATTTCAATGTCCGATTCCAATACCGCTGAATCCGTAGTCACCTTGTCGTCCAAAGCGGAATACGAAAACTCCATCAATCTTTCACAGCATGTGCCACAAGCCAAGACCATCAGCGAGATGGTCCTGGACGCTTTTCAATCGACCCGGGAAAGCGACCAGATCCGCGAGCTGCGCGCCGCGATTCGCCAGGCGCACGACAGCTTCGACGACGATAAAGCCTATGAACTGATGGGCGAACTCAAACAACTGAAAGACGCTGAAGCGTCCGATATTGCCGCGCTGGAAGACCTGAGCAGCAAGTTCCCGATCAGCCGTATTCTTTCCAGTTTCAAGGACGACCCGGCCTTTCAGGAAATCGTCTATGGTCTGGCATTGAAGGTGCTGAATCAGACTCACCAGGCCATCAGCAACCCAAGCACTGGCAAGAGCAAAGTGGCTCGCGCCAAGAAAGACCTCGAAGTGTTTACCATCAGCAAGGATGGCGTGAGCGTCACCCTGCCGCTGCGCACGCCACGGGCGAGCCTGAACGTTGATCGCAAAGCGCTGGAGTTCCTCGGTTTCACTTTCGTCGGCGAAGGCGAGGATGCGCAGATTGAAAGCGAGACGTTCCTGGACAACGCCGGGGCGGAACAAGCGGTCAACCGCAAGAACATCATCACTGCTCTTCAACAGCAAACCGCGTTCGACGGCTACAGCATCGCCGCGCAGTAACCCGATCAACCTGAAAGCCCCACTCCGGAAGCGTATTGCTGTTCACTAATGTTCCGTCGAGCAAGAAACTTGTGGCGAGGGGGCTTGCCCCCGTTGGGTTGCGAAGCGACCCCCAGGGTCCGCTCAGACAGACCGAGTTGTCTGAACTAACGACTGCTTCGCAGCCGAACGGGGCGGTGCAACGTTTCGCTAAATCCCCTCGCCACAATGCAAGAGCCCATTTTTGAGTGAACAGCATCACGCCCCGAAAGCGGGGCTTTTTATTGCCCGAAAGATTTACCGCGCTGACGGGTATAACGCCGCGATCATGTCCACTTCAATCGGCGCATTTTTCGGCAACTGGTAAACACCAACGGTCGTTCGGGTGTGCTTACCAGCCTCGCCCAATACATGCGTGAAGACGTCAGACGCTCCATTGGCAACTTCACTGAGGTCCACAAAATCGAACGTGGATTTCACATAGACCGTAATGCGCAGCAGTGCCTTGAGGTTATCCAGTGAACCGATGGCCTCACGGATCAGTGCAAGTCCACGGATCGCACTGATACCGGCAGCCTCTTGGGCATCGGCCAGGTTGAGTTCCAGTCCCACCCGACCGGGGTATTGGATTTTGCCGTTCATTCGCGGCACCAGCCCGCTGACATACAATTCGTCATCGTGCCGAATCAGCGGCGCGTAATGCCCGCCAGCAGAGTTCTCGTCGTAGATATCAAAGCCGAGTTCTTTTGCCATCGCGAGGAAGCGTTCGTCGCGACTCATTTGATTACTCATTAACTGAACCCTCCTAATCAATCATGCATACGCGCAGATGATGGTAGAGAGAGATGCGTGTCTTGATCAGGGCAACTTCGTATAAGATCCAACAAACTTTACTGCCAGGGAGACCAGTAAAATGCAGCGTGCCGTCATCGCCGCCATCGAGTTCCAGCCCGGAGTGCCGCTGGTGCAGCAGATCGTCGATCAGTTGTCTGTGGCGATCAGCCAGGGAGGCCTGCCTAACGGGGCCAAGTTGCCACCGATTCGCGAACTCTCCGAGTTGATGAACGTGGGCAAATCCACGGTGGTCGACGCCCTCGACCGTTTGCGGGCCAAGGGTCTGGTGGTCTCACGCCAAGGATCGGGGCATTACATTCATCGCCCAAGCGCCCAGCCCCAATCTGCAGCTGGCCCGGATCTGCAACCCCAAGACACGCTCAGCCGGGTCCGCCGCGCCTTGCTGCTGGACAACGGCGCGCTGCGCCCCGGCTGTGGATTTCTGCCCGCCTCGTGGCTGCCCGCCGACGAATTGCTCAAAGCCGTGCGCAGCACCCTTCGTGCGACCGCGCTGCGCATGGGTGAATACGGTGAGGTCGGAGGTTACCTCCCGCTGCGCGAGGCGTTACGGGTCAAACTGTCGACCGTCGGCATCGAGGTGCCGGTGGCGCAGATCACCACCACGGCCAACACCGTGCAGGCTATCGACCTGCTGATGCGCCTGTTGATAAAACCCGGCGACACCGTACTGCTCGACGACCCGTGTTACTTCAACATGCACACCAATCTGGCACTGCACGGCGCCAAGGTCATCACCATCGCCCGGGATTGCGACGGGCTGGATCTGGAAGCGTTCGAGCAATTGCTGATTGCCCATCGCCCCGTGCTGTACATGACCAACAGCACGCTGCACAACCCGACCGGGCACTCGTTCTCCGCAGCCCAGGTTTATCGCCTGCTGGAGCTGAGCCACCGTTATGGCGTCCACATCCTCGAAGATGACTTGTATGGCGACATCCAGCAAAGACGCACCCCGCGCCTGGCCGCGAGCGGTCTGGACAATGTCAGTTACGTCTCCGGTTTCTCCAAGACCCTGACCGCCAACAGCCGGGTCAGCTATACCGCGTTATCGCCGCAACTGGCCGCACGAATGATCACCTTGAAGTTGGCCTGCGGCGGTGTGACCTCGGAACTGGCGGAACAGATCACCTGCACCATGCTCAGTAACGGCAGCTACGCCAAGCACACCCGGCGCACGGTTGATCGCCTGTATGAATCGAGCAGTCGCGTGACGAGATGGCTGGTAGAGGCCGGGTGCTCGGTGTCATCGATACCGGGTGAAGGGGTGTTCATCTGGACACGATTGCCCGAAGGCCTGCATGCCGAAACGCTTGCCAGCAAAGGCCTCGAAAACAATCTGGTCCTGGCGCCTGGCACTCTGTTGAGCAAGGCCGTCGATGCCAGCAGCTTCCTGCGTTTCAACGTTGCGCACAGCGATAGCCTGCAGGTGCGCGAGCGGTTCTTTCGGTTGCTCGACTATTACAAAGCGTAACCACCCACCGTCTCTGCGGCGAGGGAGGCCCCTTTGGACCGGGCTGGCGCTCCAGTGCGAAGCGCTCCCCTGCACTTTATTAAACACGCAGCACTGGCAGGCTTAACGACTGCTGCGCAGCCGAACGGGAGCAAGCTTTCTCGCCACAAAAACATGCGTTCAACGAAATGTTTGCTGGCGGCATGACATTCCCAGCCACCAGATCGCTACGATTGCGGCACCCAAGACCGCACGCTAACTTCAGATCGTCGCTGCCAACTCAGCGACCGGGCCTGATAACCCGGGTAATATATCGGCGCCTCAGCGCTCCAATCACGATCGCATGCTTTTTAAGCCCGTATTTCGTGCAATGGCGGCTGTGCGCGGGAGACCTTCGGGTCTGCCGGTTTCCTATATTCCCGGTTATCAGCCTGCGCACAGCTGCCACCCTTTCGCCTGATAACGATCGGGGCAGCTCCACTGACATATAGGAATGCTCAATGAACAATATCAATCCCTCTTCTTCACCGCTCATCCCCCACCCCCGCCCAACCACCGGAGGTGATACCCAATGACCAACCCCAAAGACCTGAAAACCATCGGCCTCACCCACTTCTCCTTCCACGCCAACGAATCCTTGTTCCGCATCAACGCCGGCGTCCCGGTGGTCGAAGCCCTCTCCCACGCTTCCGACCTGCTCCACATCTCCAAACTGCTCGCTTCCGATGCCGCCATGGTCCGCGACACCGACCGGCATGCCTGGGCTTCGCATTACTTGCAGGACATGAGCAAAGCGATCATTGATGACGTAATGAAGGTGCTCGCCGCGCCATGTAACAACCACGCGTAAACGAAAAAGCCCCGCGTCTCTCCCGAAACACGGGGCTTTTATGCAAAGCCAGAAGCGTAAACCCAGCTTTCAGCCTCGTGCCTTTGAGGTTTCTAGCCATTTATTTGCAGTTATACAGAATTATCACTATAACTATCTATAACTTACTATGAGCTCAAGACGTGGATAAAAACATTAATCCGTTCAACCCTGGAGCAGGCGTGTCACCGCCAGAACTAGCGGGACGCTCCGAGGTGCTGGAAACTGCTGAAACAGCACTGGAACGTACCAAGCGTGGAAGGCATGCGAAATCCCTGATGGTTTTGGGATTGCGTGGGGTTGGGAAGACTGTGCTTTTGAATCAAATCAAGGATCGCGCGGTGAGCCTGGACTATCTCGCCGAAATGCAGGAAGCCCACGATGGTGCAGAGCTTAAGCAGCTGCTGATTCCTGTGCTGCGTCGTTTACTACTGCGCTTAGACCGAATGCAAAACACTGTAGAGACGGTAAAAAAAGGTATCCGAGTTCTTCGCAGTTTTATCGGCAATATCACCATTGCCGCAGGAGGTGCCGAGGTTACGTTGGGGGGAGATTCGGAAGCAGGTTATGCGGACAGCGGAAACCTTGAAGATGATTTGAGAGACGTCCTAATCGCAACTGGAGAGGCTGCCAGAGACGCAGGCAAACCTGTAGCCATTCTGATCGATGAATTGCAGTACCTTTCCAGAGACGAACTGGGCGCACTGATTCGGGGTATGCACGCCATCAACCAGGCTGGCTTGCCGTTGATCCTTTTTGGCGCAGGCCTCCCTCAATTGGCTGGACAAGCAGGTGATGCCAAAAGCTACGCTGAGCGACTATTTGAATTCCCCCGTCTAGGCGCGCTGTTAGAGGTTGATGCCTGGAAGGCAATTCGCGATCCGGTGGAAGACGAAGGTGCAGCAATATCAGAGGAGGCATTAAGGGAGATCTACGACAAAACACATGGATATCCCTATTTTCTCCAGGAATGGGGCTATACCGCATGGAACATAGCCAAAGGAGAAACCATCACTGAACAGGATGCTCGTACCGCCACCGCAGAAAGCATTCGGAAACTCGATGAGTCATTTTTTCGGGTTCGCTTTGACCGAACGACTCCAGCGGAGCGAGATTACATGCGTTGTTTGGCTGAGTTAGGCGAAGGACCGCAACGATCAGCGGATGTAGCGACAGCCTTGGGTCGAACTGCGACAAGCCTAGGTCCAGTACGGGACAGCTTGATCAAAAAAGGAATGATCTACAGCCCCGAATACGCGCAAATCGCATTCACGGTACCGCTTTTTGACGAATTTATGAGGCGGGTTACCGCAGCACCACCCCAGTAGAAGAAACGACCAAGAGCGCAACAGGCTCGGGGTTTGCCGCCAGAAACTCCGATAAGTAGCCCTGCCCTCTAGAAGGGTGGGGTTTTAGGAGATTTCCCAAATGCCATACAGCGCTTTCCCAGATGACATGATCTTCAGCACATTTGAACAAGCGGGAGGCATTGATGGAATTGTTCAGCTACAAGATGACCCATGACACTGGGTTTGCACCGAACCCGTTTGGCCATACGCTCACACTGGCTACCTGTAAACCATATATGAGGAAATCCAAAGATAAAGGCCAATGGATTGCTGGCTTCACTTCAGTTGACCTGAACCGTGACCCTGTAGGTGAAGAGCGGCTCGTTTACTTGATGCGGGTTGGCGAAAAATGTCATATGCGCGACTACTTCGCCGACCCCCGCTTTCAAGACAAAATCCCCTTCGCCAATTCAACGGACCCTATCAGAAGAGTCGGGGACAACATCTACCGCCCCTTGGTACCCGGAGCATCTGAGCCATTTCATTTCGAACAGATCAAAAACCCGCACCACTGGGCAAGCGATAGGCCATGTCAAAAACACCTAAATGACGACATTTCTGGTCAGTACGTCCTGGTGGCTGATTTGTTTTACTACTTTGGATCTTGCCCCTTGAACGTTCCTGCTGAATTTCGGCTTCGGGTGCCGCAAGGCCCTGCGAAAGAGGGCTACATGACTCCTCCTTCCGAGGCAGAGCGCTTCATCCGTTTCATACAGGAAAACTACAAACAAGGAATTCATTGCCATCCAACCGATTGGTCGGAGGATGAAGTCATGAAAAAATCTTCCTGTGGAGAAAGGTCATGCGGATCATCTGGCAAGAAGTAGCACCAGTTCTGAATCACCTGAATCGCCCCCAACAAAAAGCCCCGCTCTTCTCTCGAAGGCGGGGCTTTTCAATTCAGCCTCTAGACCTCAAGGCGCATACGTCAGCAACAACTCACTCGGCACTTTGAAGTCCAGAGACATCATCACGCTCAACGCGGTAATGGTGAAGATCGAGAACACGAACAGCTTGCGTGCCCAGACCGTGTCATCCACTGCCTTGTAGCCGGTCCAGGCCATGTACAACCAGTACATGCCCATGGCGGCGGCGACGGCGAGGTAGCTCATGCCGGCGTAGCCGCTGAAGGTCAGCATCAAGGTCGCCACGAGGAACGCCAGGATGTAGAGCAGGATGTGCTTCTTGGCCACTTGAATCCCGCGCTTCACGGGCAACACCGGAATCGATGCAGCCAGGTAATCGTTGAAGCGGAAGATCGCGATGGCGTAGGAATGCGGCATCTGCCACAGGCTGAACATCACCAGCAGCGTCAGTGCGGCCATGTCGAAGCTGTTGGTCACGGCCACGTAGCCAATCACCGGCGGCATCGCACCGGACAGACTGCCCACCAGCGTGCCGTGAACCGACTTGCGCTTGAGGTACAGGCTGTAGAAGCCGACGTAGATGACGAAACCGATCACCGCGAACAGCGCGGCCAACGGGTTCGCTACCTTGTACAACAACGCAACGCCGGCCACACCGAGGACGGTCGCGAAGATCAGCGCCAGTTTCAGGGAGATCAGGCCCTGGACCAGCACCCGATTTTTGGTGCGCTCCATCTTCAGGTCGATGTCGCGGTCGATGCAGTTGTTGAACACGCAACCGGAAGCCACCACCAGGGACGTGCCGATCATTGCAGCCAGGAAGATGGCCAGATCGACATGCCCTTTCGAGGCCAGGAAAAATCCGCCTGCCACTGAAAGCACGTTACCGAAAATGATCCCCGGTTTGGTGATTTGGATAAAGTGCTTCAAGGACATCCGGATTTACCTCAGTGCGCCATCATGTTGGTGTGGATGCTGAACATGATCCACAGCGACAGGCCAACCAGCAGAACAATCACGATGGCGGCGAAAACAAACGCAATCACGTTGTTACGCTGCGCGGCCGAACGGTCCAGGTGGAGGAAGTACACCAGGTGAACGAGCACCTGGATCACTGCGAAGATCAGTACGATCCACAAGGTCATGGCTTTCGGCAGCGATGGGTACATCACCAGGCCGAAAGGAATGACAGTCAGGATCACCGACAGAATGAAACCGATAGCGTAGGACTTGACGCTGCCGTGGCCGGCGTCGTGGCTATCCTGGGAATGAGCGTTAGCCATTTACATAGTCCCCATCAGATAAACAACGGTGAATACGCAGATCCACACCACGTCCAGGAAGTGCCAGAACAGGCTCAGGCAGCTCAGACGAGTCTTGTTGGTCGCCGTCAGGCCGTTTTTCTGCACCTGATACATCATGATCGCCATCCAGATCAGACCGCTGGTCACGTGCAGACCGTGGGTACCGACCAGGGTAAAGAACCCGGACAGGAAGCCGCTGCGGCTAGGGCCGTAGCCTTCGGCGATCAGGATGTGGAACTCGTTGATCTCCATGGCGATGAAGCCGGCGCCCAACAGGAAGGTCATGGCCAACCAGCCCAGTACCTGGGTTTTCTTGCCCTTGAACAACGCCAGCATGGCGAAGCCGTAGGTGATCGAACTGAACAGCAGCAGAGCGGTTTCGCCCAGCACGTATGGCAGTTCGAAGATGTCGTGGCCCGACGGGCCACCCGCTACGTTGTTAACCAGTACCGCGTACACCGCGAAGATCGACGCAAACAGGATGCAGTCGGTCATCAGGTAGAGCCAGAAACCGTATACGGTCATCTCGCCCGAGTCGTGGTGATGGTCATCGTGCCCATGTCCATCGACATGGGTGTGTCCAGCATTGGTCACTAAGTTCGACATGGTTTAAGCCTGTTCCAACGAGGTTTCAACACGGGTGGCGGTGGCTGGAACTTTCCCGGCCGCTACCAGACGCTTGTGCTGCTCGGCTTCGATGCGTTCGATCACGTCGACCGGCACCATATAGCCTTGATCATCACGTGCAGCGTGGATCACGAAGTACACCACGGTGCCGACCAGACCGACGATGGCCAACCACCAGATGTGCCAGATCATCGCGAAACCGAACACGGTCAACAGAGCACCCATGACCACGCCGGTCGCAGTGTTGTTTGGCATGTGGATCGGCTCGTAACGGGCCGGAGCCTGGTACGCGGTACCGTTTTCCTTGGCTTCGGTGAACGGATCGATGGTTTCCGCTTTTGGCAGCACGGCAAAGTTGTAGAACGGTGGTGGCGACGAGGTCGACCACTCCAGCGTGTGGGCATTCCACGGGTCGCCGTGTTCGCACATGTTCTCTGGCTTTTTGCGATCACGCACGCTGACGTACAGCTGGATCAGCTGGCAGGCGATACCGACGGCAATCATCACCGCACCGAACATGGCAACGTACAGGTACGGCACCCACTCAGGGTTGGTGGTGGCGTTCAGACGACGGGTCATGCCCATGAAGCCCAGTGCATAGAGCGGCATGAACGCGACGAAGAAGCCCGAGATCCAGAACCAGAACGCTGCCTTGCCCCAACCTTCGTGCAGCTTGAAGCCGAACGCTTTCGGGAAGTAGAAGGCAAAGCCTGCGATGTAACCGAATACAGCACCGCCGATGATCACGTTGTGGAAGTGAGCGATCACGAACAGGCTGTTGTGCAGGACGAAGTCCGCACCCGGAATGGCCAGCAGTACGCCGGTCATACCGCCGATGGCGAAGGTCACCATGAAGCCCAGGGTCCACAGAACCTGGCTGGTGAAACGCAGACGCCCTTGGTAAATGGTGAACAGCCAGTTGAATAGCTTCACCCCCGTCGGGATCGAAATCAGCATCGTCGCCAGACCGAAGAAGGCGTTGACGCTGGCACCCGAACCCATGGTGAAGAAGTGGTGCAGCCAGACCATGAAGCCCAGGATCGAGATCGCGCCCGATGCATAGACCATCGAGTGGTGGCCGAACAGACGCTTGCCGGTGAAGGTCGAGATGACTTCGGAGAAGATCCCGAACGCCGGCAGAATCAGGATGTACACCTCGGGGTGACCCCAGGCCCAGAACAGGTTGACGTACATCATCGGATTGCCACCAAGTTCATTGGTGAAAATGTGGAAATCCATGTAACGGTCAAGCGTCAGCAGTGCCAGGGTAGCGGTCAGGATCGGGAACGAGGCCACGATCAGGACGTTGGCCCAGGTGCAGGTCCAGGTGAAGATCGGCATGTCCATCAGTTTCATGCCCGGGGTACGCATTTTCAGCACGGTGGCCAGGAAGTTGACCCCCGTCAGCGTCGTACCCAACCCGGATAGCTGTAGCGCCCAGATGTAGTAATCCATCCCCACGCCCGGACTGTATTGCAGACCCGACAGCGGCGGATAGGCAACCCAACCGGTCTTGGCGAATTCGCCAACGCCCAGGGACAGGTTGATCAGCACCACGCCGGACACCAGCAACCAGAAGCTCAGGGAGTTCAGGAACGGGTAGGCAACGTCACGCGCGCCGATCTGCAGCGGCACTGCAAGGTTCATCAGGCCGGTGAAGAATGGCATCGCCATGAAGATGATCATGATCACACCGTGAGCGGTGAAGATCTGGTCATAGTGTTCAGGTGGCAGGTAGCCGGGCGAACCCTCGGTGGCCATGGCCAACTGGGTACGCATCATGATGGCGTCGGCAAAACCACGCAGCAGCATGACCATGGCGACGATGATGTACATCACGCCGATTTTCTTGTGGTCAACCGAGGTCAGCCACTCGGTCCACAGGTAGGTCCACTTCTTGAAATAGGTGATTGCAGCGAACAGCGCCAGACCACCGAGCGCGATCATGGCGATGGTTATCATCACGATCGGTTCGTGGAACGGGACCGCTTCCCAACTTAATTTACCAAACATCGTTTACTCCTCTGCCCCGGCAGCTGAATGCGAGTTCATGTCCATTCCTTGCGTAGCGGCCACTTCTTTCTCTTTCTTCTCGTGCTTCACCTTCGGACCCGGTTTCATGCCTTCGTACTTGTCGACGATGATCTGGAACAGGTTCGGCGTGACCGAGGAGTAGAGCTCGACTGGGTTGTTCTGGCTTGGCTTGGAAAGGGCTGCGTATTCAGCTTCTTCAAGCTGTTTAGGTGCCTTTTTGACTTCACTTACCCAGGCGTCGAAATCTTCCTGGGAAGTTGCGATAGCCTTGAATTTCATGCCGGTGAAACCAGCGCCGCTGTAGTTGGCGGAGATACCGTCCATTTCAGCGTTCTGGTTGGCGATCAGGTGCAGTTTGGTCTGCATGCCGGCCATCGCGTAAATCTGGCCGCCCAGGGCCGGGATGAAGAACGAGTTCATCACGGAGTCCGAAGTCACCTTGAAGTTGATCGGCGTGTGCGCCGGGAACACGATCTTGTTGACGGTGGCGATGCCTTGCTCCGGATAGATGAACATCCACTTCCAGTCCAGCGCGACCACTTCAATGGTGATCGGCTTGACGTCGGATTCCAGCGGCTTGTAAGGATCCAGCGCGTGGGTCGACTTGTAGGTGATGTAACCCAGGGCAATGATGATCAGTACCGGAATCGTCCACACCGCGACTTCGATCTTGGTGGAGTGCGACCACTTCGGCGTGTAGACGGCGTCCTGGTTGGACGCGCGGTATTTCCAGGCGAACAGGAAGGTCATGACGATGACCGGTACCACGACCAGAAGCATCAGCAGCGTTGCGGTGATGATCAGGTTTCGCTCTTCCAGGCCAACCTGGCCCTTGGGATCGAGCAAGGTCATGTTGCAGCCTGACAGCAACAACGTGCCGAGCAGCGGCAATAAGCCTAGTAGTCTGGGGTACCTGTTTTTACTCATCTCACGACCTCTAAAGCAGCTTGCGCAATGCAGTTGGGTTTTGATCGCCAACACTTCACCCTGCCAAGGGTTGGCATTTTCTTGGATTGAATAAGGGCTGCCCGTCGCGCGTCAGACGCTGTTCGACAAATCCTGGGCTAGCGGTAAGTTCTTATTCGAATTCGTGGTCAAAGGCCTTGTTACAGACCAATTCCATTTGGTGCGGATAGTTGGAAGACTCCGACACCTGGGAGTCGCACGAAGCATTCAAGCTCCTCGACGCCCTGTTTTCCTGCTCAAGGTGAGCAGTGCCGGAATTCAGTGCGGGCGATTGTAGATATGTAGCGATTCATAAACCATGTCTCATCCCGAAATAATTTATATCCATTCCAGCAACAATCATTAACGGTTTTTGCAAAAGCGCGGCATCTTATCGAAATTCATTCTCAACAAAAACACCAAATTTTGTAGGTCTACAGCGCGCAGTTCAGACAGCTATCGGTGCTTATGCAGGCACTTCGAAGGTGCCCTAGCCCCTATGAGACAAGGGCTCTGGCGATTCGCCAGCCCCTGTTAAAACTGCCTGCTTGCGCGCGATAGCCTATAAATCGGCAGAGGCCTGAGTAGACCAATTTCGTTGCCTGGCTATACACCGATCAGGCGTCTTGAAATGCCTTGCGACAGCCTCGCTGTGACAACATGTCGCACACGTGTCGCACCCTTCGCTGCCACACATCACGAACTTTTTACGCTGGCCCTGAAATGCAAAACGCCCCAGTCCTCTTGATGAGGACCGGGGCATTTTTCGTTTCAGGGACGGGGTGGCCGCCCGAGTGGCGGATGACCTCAGCGCAGCGCTTTGCGGTTACGCGAAGTGAGCAGCGGTACCAGCACCACGATCAGCACGAACGCCACCAGCGCCCACTGCGCCAGCGACAAACCGAGGATCGGCGGGTACGGCGTGGAGCAGAAACCATCGACCTGGAAGCCCAGCGGGAAGATCTTCGCCAGCGGCAAGCCATCGACAATCGGTTGCAGCACATCGATGCCACAACTCACTGCCGGGTAGAACTGGGTGTAGACGTGATGCCCGGCCACCGCGACGCCTGCGATGGCGCAGATGACCACCAGCGTCTCGAATACCGTGATGCTGCGTCGGTTTCGCATCGCCGCGCCAATGAACGCAAACAGCGCAATCAGCAACAACGCATAGCGTTGCAGGATGCACAGCGGGCACGGCGCCTCGCCCAGCACAATTTGCATGTACAGAGCGCCGCCGATCAGCGCCAGGCAGATGATGCCCAGCAACACCAGATAGCGCCGTTCACGTCCCAACCGCATCGTTTCCTCGCTCATCGCGTTTCCCTTGTAAAGATCGATTGCCCGGAAGTCTACACGCAGGCTCCAACCTTTGAGAGCCCGGAGCGTTCCGGTGGTGATCGGGGAATAGACGATAAACCGGTTAAGAACGGATTAACTTTCGAGATTATTACGAATGAAGACCGCGAAGAAGGCGACTCGGTCTGTCCTGCTAGAGATCGTTCCCACGCTCTGCGTGGGAATGCAGCAAGGGACGCTCTGCGTCCCAAAAGCAGACGCGGAGCGTCTGGGGAGGCATTCCCACGCAGAGTGGTGTGCACCCCAAAAGTTGGACACGACCGATGGGGTGTTTCATGGGAAAGTACACGATTCAAGCGAAGCTATCAGCGGTACAGGATTATTGC